>CADBME010000001.1 GCA_902795715.1 uncultured Lachnospiraceae bacterium
GGAGGAACCAGCTTCTGTGGCGTCCCCTTCAGCTATGAGGTCATGAGGCGTGTAGGCTTTGATAAGATGGATCTGCCGAAGCTCTATACCCTGGCCGAAGGTGGTGGCAAGCTGACCGACAAGATGTTTAAGTGGATTGCTACCTATGCAAAAGAGAACGGCAAGCGTTTCTGTGCAACCTTTGGTACTAGTGAAACCAGCGCTAGGATGGCCTTCTTGGATCCGAATCTGGCACTTGAGAAGATCGGCAGCATGGGTAAGGCAATTCCTAACGGTGAGCTGTTTCTACTTGATGAGGCTGAAGGTGAGGACGGTACGGTAACGGGAGAGCTTGGTTATCGAGGACCAAACGTCACAATGGGTTATGCGCTGAATAAAGATGATCTTCAGAAGGACGATGAGTTCTGCGGAGAATATCACACAGGCGACATTGCAAAACGTGATGCAGATGGTTTCTACTTCATTATCGGGCGCAAGGGCCGTTTCCTCAAGCTGTTTGGATTAAGAGTAAGCCTGGATGAAACAGAACGGATTTTGAAGACCCAGTATCCGAATGTGGATTTCTGCTGCACAGGCGATGATAAACGGATGAATATCATCATGACGGATGAGGAGATTAAGGACGAGATAATTCCCTTCATCAGCGGAAAGACAAATCTGCACAACTCTGCTTTTAGAGTATATGTGATTGAAGAGATTCCGAGGAATGATTATGGCAAGGTGAAGTTTGCGGAACTCAATCCCATTATCAATGAAGTATAATCATAAAAAATAAAGCTTAGAAACGAGAAAAGGGAATCACAATGAGTGTGTTATGTGTACTAGCAAATAAGTTTCCGTATGGGAAAATCGAAGCTTATATGGAGTCGGAAGTAAGCTTCTACACACTATTAGAAGAAGTATATATTTGTTCTTTGATATATGAAAAGAAAACGGATGTAGAAATTCGCAAGATATCCGATGATATAAAGGTGATTCCTGTTAACAATGGAGGAAAAATCAACAGAATTCTTTGGGGACTATTTGCACTCAGTGATTTGAATTTTTATTCAGAGATCAAAAGACTGTTTCTTGAGAATCGTTTCAGCGTGAGGCGATTGTATCACCTTATAAATTTTATGAGCAGGTCGCATAGAGATGCAAGGTTTATCATCAAAAGAATTGGAGATGACTTAAAGGGAAAAGAAGTAGTTTTTTATTCTTATAGATTTGAATATCATCCCTATGTGGCAATATTGCTTAAGAAAAAATTGCACCTTGATGACTGTAAAGTGGTTTCAAGGGCTCATAGGTATGACTTATATGAGGATCGAAATCCGGTAAAATATATTCCTTTAAGATATTCCATATTACAAGAAATTGACTATGTTTACCCTTGCTCCAAGCATGGAGAAGCATATTTAAAGAATAAATTTCCTGGCTTTAGTGAGAAAATAAAGGCAAGCTTCCTTGGAACCAAAGATTTTGGCATTGAGAATTCAAATTCTCGTACAGAGAATTATTTAAATATAATTAGCTGTTCCAATGTTGTTCCGATCAAAAGAATGGATAAAATCGTAGAGGTTATAAAGAGAATCCCGGGCTACAATATTAGATGGACACACTATGGGGATGGACCTCTTATGGAGTGGTTGAAGTCTGCAGTTAATGATTTACCATCCAATGTTTCAGTTTTACTTAAAGGGAACACTTCCAATGATATAATCATGGAGAATTATAAGCAACAGTATTACGATTTTTTTATCAATCTTAGCGATTCGGAAGGAATTCCTGTATCCATTATGGAAGCAATGTCATTTGGAATTCCCTGTGTTGCAACTGATGTTGGGGGTACTTCTGAAATTGTGGAAAACGGTGTGAATGGTCTACTCTTATCTCCCAATACAAAAGCAGAAGAAGTTGCCACATTAATATCAAATAACATCCAGCCTCTAAGACATATGAGGAAGGCGTGCCGAGAGACATGGAATAAGAGATTTAATGCTGATAAAAATTATTTTGAGTTTTTTGAGAATTTGCGGACACTCCCGAAAGGTGAAAAGGAGTAAGCTGTATTAAGCGATTTATTCGCGGAGGAGAAAGTTAGTGGTATCAATTGTAATTCCTACTTATAATCGTGAAAAGGTTATTGTTAATTCTATATCATCTGTACTTAATCAATCATATCAAGATATTGAGCTCATCGTTGTAGATGATGGATCAACAGACAATACAGAAGAGGTAATAAGAAATATTTCAGATTCGCGGGTTCGATATATTAAGCAGGATAATCAGGGAGCTTGTGTCGCAAGAAATCTCGGGATTGCCGAGTCTAAGGGTGAATATATAGCTTTCCAAGATAGTGATGACGCATGGAAACCCGATAAGCTACAAAAGCAAATGCAAATTATGGCTGATCACCCCAAGGTAGATATTGTCTCTTGCAAAACCATTTGTGAAAGGATAGACGGTACATCTTTTATTTCATTGGACAACCAACCTGGAGGTATTTTAACTAGAGAGACTGGGCCGTATGGGATAAGTACACAAACTTTGTTGGTTCGTAAAAGAGTCTTTGAAAGCACTCTTTTCGATGCAAGTGTTACTAGGTACCAGGACCTTGATTTTATGCTCTGTGCCATGAAGAATGGTTTTTCGGTATTTGTGGTTCCTGAAATACTGGTAGAAAGGCATCATGAAGCAAATTCCATATCGAACCATCCGGAACGAATATATAGCATGACTCAATACTTTCAAAAAAAGCATTCTGATGTTATGAAAGATAATAAACAGTTATTATCCAAGTTCTTATGTAACATGCTGATTGAGTCTTCGGCAGATATGAAAATATCTGATCGAATAAAATATCATAAACTTGCATACAGCATTTGTAAAGGGCCTAAGACAATCATAAAGATACTTTTGTCGATAGTAGGTATACATATTTCAGGAAGGTAGTTTATGCGTCCGTCATTGTCGATAAAAATTGAGATTAATAAGCAAACTATTACTATGTATCTTCTTTATCTTGTAATAGTATTGCGGCTGCTATTACCGTCGTATATAGTGGAGCTCATACCAACATTTTTCTTACTCATTCTTCGATATGTTTCAATGCTGCTTATGCTCCTATATGCAGTATTGTACGGCTTTCGACCAAATAAACCATTTTGCTTAATTACTATTATTTCTTTTTGCGGTATTGTTTCTACAATATCGAATCAAGGTTCAATAGTTACGGCCTTGGTAGAGTATACATATATTATTATAGAATGTGCCTTTGTTTTGTCTGTTATTGAATCTGATGAATACGCATATGTTTTTATGACGGTTATAAGGAATATCACTTTAATATTCGCTTTTTCTAATTTGCTTGTTGGGATTGTAATGCCAGAGGGTATTCCGTCTTATACTGTATTCAGAAATAATCCCTATTTCTTATATGGGAACTTAAATTCTATAATGAGAGGAATAATGCCAGGAATATGCTGCTCGATGATAATTGATAAAAAGAAAGAAAAAACGATTTCCATATCAACGATGTTACTATTTGCTTCTGTACTGTATTTTTGTTTTAGAATCTATTTTATGGCAACGTCGTTTCTTGGAATCGCCTTGTTGATCACGTGGATTTTCCTTAAAACACCAATCAAAAATAATTATATAAAAGTATATTTAGGAATCGTGATAGTCGTTCTTCTTGTAGAAGTATTTGTTGTACTGCTTGGTTCATCCTCATATGCATCTTTAATATCCGGATTGTTCTCTATGAAAACAGGTTTTACTGGCAGGGAACGCCTTTGGTCAAATGTCATATTCCGAATCCAAGAAAGAAAATTGCTTGGATATGGAATAACGGATCAAGATCAAACTCTACAATTGATTGGAAATGCATATGGATGCCATAACTATTATTTAGACATAATATTTCGTAGAGGTATTGTCGGTCTTATTCCGATGTTACTACTATTTTTGCAGCCATTAATTGATAAGAGAGAAAATATATCGGATGAGTGCTATATATTACTTGGTTGTTGTTGCGCATATTTTGTAATGTTCTTAATGGAGCCTTTCATTGGAACCGAGTATTTGCACCTTCCAATTTTTTGCGTAGCCATGTCACTGTTACTGAAGGAGCAGAAATGGAGAGCACGGATTAGAATTTCAAGTTGATAGTCAAATAGAGACATGAGCAGGAGGGAAAGATTAGCATGAGTCGATTTGAAAAAATTATTCCAAGAATTGTATATACAAGAAGAGGAATCATACGAAAGATTCATAACGCAAGAATCCGCAATATGTCTTTAAAAGATAAAATGAAGCGAGATGCTGCAATATATTATCGGAACACTGGAGATGAGTTGGACTGGACTAATTTGTGTTCATATACTGAGAAAATGCAGTGGGAAAAATTCTTTGATAAAGATCCAAGAAAGACTCAACTTGCAGATAAGTATGAAGTGAGGAGTTGGGTTGCAGGCAAGATAGGAGACGAATACTTAGTTCCACTTTTAGGCGTTTGGGATGACGCAAAGGATATAGACTTTTCAACATTGCCGAGCGCTTTTGTTTTAAAAACAAATTGTGGAACTGGAGATGTAGAGATAATAAGAGATAAGAGGAAATTAACAAAAAAGGACATAGCAAGAATTCGCTGCAAACTTAATTTCTATCTACATTATGATTGTGGATGTAATTCGTTTGAGATGCATTATTCAAGTATTCGGCCTAAAGTGATATGCGAGGAGTTATTAGAGTTTCCCGGAACAGATGTTCCTGATTATAAATTTTTATGTTTTAACGGAAAGCCATACTTTTGTTGGGTCGATGTAGGCAGATATCACAATCATAAGAGAAATGTTTATGATTTAGAATGGAATTTACAAACTTGGAACCAAAAGGCTTATGGAAATACGGATTATCCGATTGATAAGCCCATCAATTTCGATAAGATGATTGAAATTGCTACGTTGTTGTGTGAAGGATTCAAACATGTAAGAGTTGATCTATATAATATTGAAGGGAAGATATATTTCGGTGAAATGACCTTCACAAATGGAAGCGGATTTGAAAAAATTTACCCTCGAGAAGCAGATCTTATGCTAGGTGAATTATGGGGGTTAGATACGTCAACTATTCCATTATAAAGAATCGCGGTTAGTAGAAAAATGCATAAGAAATTGAAGCTGAATACAATTTCATCTCTTGTATTTGAAATTGTATCAATTTTATCGGGTTTTATTCTCCCACGACTTATCATGGGAGAATATGGCTCGAGCGTAAATGGCCTTGTTAACTCAATAACACAGTTTATCGGCATTATTGCTTTTCTCGAACTCGGAGTTGGCAAAGTTGTGCAGTCGGCTTTATATAAGCCGCTTGCGGAAAAAGATAATGACCAAATTAGTCGGGTTATGGTATCGGCGAGCAAGTTTTTCAAACGTATTGCTCAGATTATGCTCGTGTATATTATTGGTCTCATCGCCATTTTTCCTTTTATTTCCGGACAACAATTTGGATGGCTTTACAGTGCTACGCTGATTGCGGCGATGAGCATTAGTTCGTTTGCTCAGTACTACTTTGGTATAGTTAACAGGCTCCTTTTAACAGCTGATCAGAAAGGGTACATACAATATACAGCACAAACAATTACACTTATCTTAAACACAATTGCTTGTGTTGTACTTATTAGATTTGGTGTTAGTATTCACGTTGTTAAATTGACAACATCTTTGATTTTTCTAATGCGGCCAGTATATCTTGCTTGGTATGTCCGCAAGCACTATGATATTGATTATAAGATAAAATATAATGTTGAGCCAATAAAGCAAAAATGGAATGGGCTGGCACAACATATTTCCTATGTTGTTCTGAATAATACCGACACCATAGTGCTTACTGTGCTTGGCTCATTCAATGATGTATCAATATATGCAGCATACCATTTGGTCGTCTATGGAGTAAAAAATTTATTCACTTCTATGATGAATGGTATTGAGGCATACCTTGGAAATTTATGGGCAAGACAAGATGAGGAGAGACTTCAGAAGACATTTAATATGACAGAGTGGCTGGTTCACACGGCAGTCATCTTTGTGTTTGGTTGCACAGGGTTCCTTATTGTTCCTTTTATTCAGTGTTATACAAAGGGGGTTACAGATGCTAATTATATTCAACCCTTATTTGCCGCTCTAATTGTCATGGCGCACGGTTGCCATTGTATTCGACTTCCATATAATCTTATGATTTTTGCAGCCGGACATTATAAGGAGACACAGAACAATTATATCATAGCAACAATCATGAATATTGTTATTTCTGTGGCCTGTGTGAAGCAATGGGGCCTTGTTGGTGTTGCGATTGGCACACTTGTATCAATGCTTTATCAAACCATATGGATGGCTTTTTATAACGCAAAGAACCTCGTAAAGAGGCCAATAAGGATTTTTGGAAAGCAGTGTCTTGTGGATGCTATTACCGTTGGGTGTTATGCACTGATTCCCTTTGAGAGAGAGCTAACGGATGTAAATTACTTGAACTGGGTAATTCTGGCACTTGAGACGGCTTTAGCGTTTATGACTGTGTCAATTATTATCAACCTAGTTTTTTATAGAAGAAATTTGCTTCAACTACCGAAGACAATTTTGAAGAGAAAATAATATACAGATTTGAAATCGAAGTGGAGGATAGATATTTGAAAATCACAGTAGCAGGCGTTGGATACGTTGGGCTGAGTCTCGCCGTTCTCCTCGCCCAGAATCATGAAGTAACAGCCATAACGACCACAGAGGCGAAAGCAGAAAAA
>CADBME010000002.1 GCA_902795715.1 uncultured Lachnospiraceae bacterium
AATCGGCCTGGTAGAGGTACTGTCGGATATGAATATCCTTGCTTTCCAGCCATTCAATCAGATTGTTGATCCCCGCAGGAAGAGATTTTGCCAGATTCATGATGTTTTCCTGAATCAGGGGGAGTACCATGGCTCCCAGCGAATACAGGAAGAGCAAAAACAGCAAAAAAGTCAGGAGAATAGCCAGTCCTCTGCTGAGGGACTTCCTGCTCTTTTCTTTTTTTACAGCCTTTTTCATCAGACCGGCCATATGCTTTTCAAAGAAGACCATAACCGGATTCATAACGTAAGCCATGGCAAGGCCGGCCAAAACCGGCGACAGAATCGATACAATTTTCATCAGGATATCAAGGATCTCCTGCCCATGGTAAACGATAAAATAAAAAGCAATTCCGCAAAGTACCACCACCAGCTGGGGCAGGCCTCTTTGAAGCAAACCTCTGAAAGTGGTATCTTTTTCATTATTACCCATAACTTCAACCTCATTTCATTTTTGTAATCTGTCGGAGTTCATTTACAGATAGTTTACCCTCCGTCGATAATTTTGTCTATCGAAAGCAGATATTTTTCCCAAGGCTATTTGAGAGAATAAGACTGCACGGAAAAAGTCTGTGAAAATGCTTCACCTTGACACAGGTTTTCTATCATTTTATACTGAAAAAACAGAATGAAGAAGAAAAATGATTCCTATTCCAGAGCAAAGGAGGGTCTGCTGATGAAATGTCCCAAATGCGGAATGGTCAATGATCATAAAGAAATGTATTGCACAAATTGTCACGCTCCATTGGGAAATACAGATTATCGGCCTCTTCCTCAAAAAAAGAAGGGACTCAGAATCTTTTTGATCGTCTTTCCCATTTTCCTGATCTTTTTGCTGATCGGTGGTGTCTTCGGATATTTTTTTATGATAAGAACAGTCTGTATCCGGGCTACGGAAAAAATATTTGAATATGCACGTACACTTGATTTCTCGGATTTGGATAAGGATAAGCTTCCGGAGGCATTAAAAGAAGAACCCAATGTCCGCATCCTGATTGAAAACGCACTGAAAGACCAGCTGAAAGCCACCCCCTTCGGAGAGACTATTCCTGTCGATGACCTGGACCTTGATCCCATCATCGACGAGATCATGGAAGATGGGGCTTTTGAGATTACAGATACCCAGCTAAGCTGGAACCGGTGTATCGTGAAAGTAAAAACATCCAATAAAGACTTCTCCAAATTACCGGAAGCCCTGATCAACCTCATGCAAAAGGATCTGACCGATCCCAACTCAGACCTGTGGCAGGCCCTGGGCCGGCAGATTGAAAGCATCTTTGACCTTAAGCAAATCTTTCAGGACGACAGCAGCAGCAAAGACAAGTCCGTTGACTGGGGTAAGATTATTCTAAGCTACTATGATAAATCCAAAGACAGCTTGCCGAATCTGGAAAAAGAAGGACAGATTACCTACGGTTTTGACGGAATGGATATCACCGGCTGGACCATAAAGGATTATGACAGAGACCTGATCCGGGGATTTTACGGACTGGAGATTCCGGACGCTCTCTTTGACCAGTTCCTGGAAGGCCTGGATTCTTCCCAAGAGTAAATCGGTCAATTCAAACAAAAAGAAGGGGCCGCCGCAATTTTCTAACTGCGGCGGCCCTTGTTTCATCCTTCTTTATTTCATCATTCTCTATATTTTAAAAGATCTATAAAAGCAATTGTTTACGATTCAGTCATTGTTCAGATACTGATTGATATGGTTGAGAGCCTGGTTCTCATCATTTCCATCTGCGATAACCGTCACGGCTTCTCCTTCCGGAACACCCAGAGTCATCATACCCATCAGGCTCTTGGCATTTACTCTCTTATTGCCTACTTCCACATACACTCTGCTCTCATACTGGCTTGCAATCTGAATAAACAGCGCGATCGTGCTCGGATCCAGTCCGGCCGGAATCTTAATCTCCATAGCTCTTGAAATCATAGGAACCTCCTGCTCATTATAAAGTCTATCTTAGTGGGTCTAACGTTTTTTCTGTTTCGTTATCCCTGATATTCTGTGCTATTTCGCTCAACTTGCGAAGCCGGTGATTCACACCGGACTTGCCGATGGGTCTGTTTAGTTTGGTGCCGAGTTCCCTGAGAGATATACCCGGTTCTTCCAGGCGCGCATAAGCCATGTCTCTAAGGTTTTCCGGAAGAGAATCCAGACCAACCGTGTTTTTTATATACCGGATATCTTCTATCTGTTTGTGGGCTGCCGACACCGTCTTGTTGATGTTTGCGGCTTCACAGTTCACCCGGCGATTTACCTTGTTCCGGACGTCTTTCAGTATCCGGATATTTTCAAACCGCATCATGGACTTATGGGCTTCCATTACATTGAGCACATCGGAAATCGCTGATCCTTCCTTCATATACACAACATAATAGCGTTTTCGGATGACGATTTTTGCCTCAAGTCCAAAATACCGGCAGAGATCTCTTATTCCTGCCGCCTGTTCAAGGTGAGGACATACCATTTCAAAATGATAGTTCTTTTCCGGATCTGTCATGGACCCGGCAGCCAAAAAAGCTCCCCGAAGGAAAGCTCTCCGGCAGCATGTATTCTGCAGCAGACCGTACTCGGGGATAAAGTCCTCTTCGTTGATCTGTCCGAGATTGTTTACAATTCCTGTTGCCTTGAGGACAGCAATCACTTCCCGTCCTCTTAGGGATATGATATAAAACCTGTTCTTTCTCAGGTATTCATGCCTCTGCACTGCCACATCAGGCTGTATATCAAATGAAGATTTGATCAGGAGATAAAACCTCCGCGCTACAGCGACATTTTCCGTGTGAAGCAAAATGGATCCCCGGCCGGAGGTTTCCGTGTGGACCTTGCCGCAGAGGCGGATTATGGCTGAAAGCTCAGCAATCCGGCAATGCTTCTCATGGTCCTCCAGCCGCGACAGCTCTTCTTTAACATCAGAAGAAAAAGACATGGGTCCTCCTTTACTCTATGATTATGACCCGGGCTTTGAAAAAACTGCCTAACCGGTCAGCGAACCCTTGATTCGCCGGTCTTTCTCAATGTCCCTGTGCTCGGCCTTCACCGTGTAAGGGAGCTTTCTGAGGGAATCCCGGAGGGCATTGGCAATGGTTACCGACCGATGACGTCCCCCAGTACAGCCAATTCCTATAACCAGGCTGTTTTTTCCTTCATCCAGGTATCTGGGAATAAGGAATTCCATCAGGTCTGTCGTTTTGTCGACAAAAACCCGGCCGTCCCCGTTTTCCATAACATATTTCTGGATGGGCAGGTCCAGGCCGGTCAGAGGCCTGAGTTCCAGCTCGTAATAGGGATTGGGCAGAAAACGTACATCAAAAACGACATCGGCATCTGCCGGAATCCCGTTTTTAAAACCGAAGGAAAGGACCGTTATTATAAAATTACCATACTGGGTTTCACCGGAGCAGATCATCTCAATTTCTTTCTTCAGCTCTCTGGTGAGTAAGGAAGAAGTATCGATAATGAAATCGGCCTCTTTGCGAATAAAGGAGACCAGCTCCCTTTCTCTGGCGATACCGGCTTCGATCCGGTCCTTGCCAGCCAGGGGATGGTTCCGTCTGGTTTCCTTATAGCGTTTGACCAGGGTTTTCTCATCCGCATCGATAAAGACAATCTCGTAGATGATCCCCAGTTCCTGAAGGATCTCAAGCTGGGAGGAAAGCTTTTTCAGCATATCCCCGTTCCGGATGTCGACACCGACTGCGATCTCATTGACATCAATCTGTCTGTCCGCCGCCATCTCCCCAAAATGGGCGAGTAAGATGACAGGAAGATTATCCACACAGAAAAACCCAAGGTCCTCAAACATATTCAGAGCCGTACTTTTCCCCGCCCCTGACATACCGGATACTATAATAAATCTCACACTGCACTCCTCATAAACATGTCAACAGGCATCCTGACTGAATCAATCCGGGATCGGGTCATCCTGATCAAACCCGATAAAGCGGACCTCAGGCTCCAGGTCCACTCCGAACCGGGCGGCCACCTTTTTTTTGACCTGCCGGATCAGAAAAGCCACCTCGTCGGCATCCGCTCCGCCTTTGTTGATTACAAAGCCGGCATGTTTTTCAGAAACCTGGGCACCACCGACGGTATAACCTTTCAGGCCTGCATCCTGAATCAGCTTTCCGGCAAAATAGCCTTCCGGCCTCTTGAAGGTACTTCCTGCACTGGGATATTCCAAAGGCTGTTTGTCCCTTCTTCGCCCGGCCAGATCCTCCATTTTCGAAAGGATTCTTTCCGGACTGCCTTCTTCAAGAAGGAAACAGGCTGCAAGAACGATATAATTCCTGTCAAATATAATACTGTGGCGATAGGATAAATCCAGTTCCTCACCTGTCAGTCTAAGAAAATCACCATCCGGGGTCAAAACATCCGCCCAGACTATAACATGGGCAATTTCCCCTCCATAGGCACCGGCATTCATGGATACGGCGCCGCCAACCGATCCGGGAATCCCTGCTGCGAACTCCAGCCCGGTCAGTCCATGTTCCAGCGCGGCTCTGGCCGTTTTGGAAAGAGAAGCACCAGCCTCTGCCAGTATTGTACGGTCATTCACCTCGATTGAGCCGTAATCACTGCCAAGGTGAACGATCATCCCCCGGAAACCTTTATCGGAAACAAGAAGATTGGACCCGTTTCCTACCACAACAAAAGGAACCTTCTGATTTACGGCACACTGAACCGCCCAGCGAACCTCTTCCCGGTCAGCGGGGTTCACAAAAACAGCCGCCGGTCCTCCGACCCGGAATGTGGTATGGATATCCATGGGTTCCTCTGTCAGGATGGTCCCTCTTTTTATTCCCTTGCTCAGCTGATTTAATAATTCCTGCAATGTGTACTCTCCGATAT
>CADBME010000003.1 GCA_902795715.1 uncultured Lachnospiraceae bacterium
GCATTTGTGTAAGGATTGTCAAAGTAGTTAAGGATTTCCTCCCAGTGATTCTTTATCAGTCCGGCTACAGCTTTCATCGGATCGAGTCGGGAACGCATCATCCAGCCGCATAGTTTCTTCATGCCAGCCTCAGCTTCTTCACGATTGGCGCTTGTTCTGTAGATTTCCTGCAGCTCTTCACGCATCATGCAGGCACGTCCTGTTTTCAGATGTTTACGCATAAGCTGCTGTTTCTTCTTCAACTGTTTATCAGACAGCGTATCATCATTATGGAGCCAGATATAGCGTGTGTTCTTTAAAAGATCATTTTCCTTAACCTCTGCTCGACGTACTTTATCTATCGCTTCATTTGCATGTTTAATAACATGGAATTTATCGATAATGGTCACAGCATTTGTAAAATGTGTCGTTATTCCGGCTTTAAATCCAAGGGACATATCACATGTAACAACACCGATTTTACCGCAATCACCATTATGTTCAACAAAATCGGATGCGAAACGTTCTACTGTCGTTTGATCCTTGCCGCCTGTCACAAAGACTACTTTACTATTGTCAAGGTTAACAAATACACTAATATAATTGTGTCCCTTTTTGCTTGTCTCATCCATGCCCAGCTTTGTTACCTCTGAGTAATCAGCTTTGGATCTTGCCTCATCTACGTAATGCTGCACCACTCGCCACAGTCTGGTGTCATTCTCACCGACTGTTTCACCTATTTCACTTAGCGGCATTGTTTTCGCAAGTTCAACGACAAAGCTTTCAAACAGCAGAGTAAAGCCGGATCCTGGGCGGCTCCATGGCACTGCAACCGTTTTAGGCTTCAGATCCTTATTTCCAACCCTTGGTACACAGGCATGAATGTAGCAGGGATATTGAAAGAAATTAAGATGGCGCCATGTACGTTGCTCAGTATCATACGCTTTACAGCGTACCTCTTTCCCGTCTACGAGGACTGGATAAGGAAACTCGGAACCTTTGTAGAAATTTATGGTGATGTGTAGTTCTTTATCAGAGCTCTTTCCGGAAAGAACATGTTGAAGAGCATTCTCAGGATCACTGGATTCTTTTTCAGCAGCAGCTTCCCTCTTGACCTTACCTCTGTTATCTTTTCTTTCTTGTTTGGGTGTAAACTCTACGCTTTCGATATACCAGGGATCTGAGATATTAAGTGCTGCCGCAAACATAACAGTGGTATCCATAGTGCCCTCCAATATATAGTAATGGGGGCCAGCCCCCATACCCCCGAGGTTTATCGCATTAGTTTTCCAGCGGGAGCATAAGTACCGGCCAGCGATCAGATGTCAATAAAAGGGAGGGCACATATAGTACCGCTCCCGCTTATAAAACCCTATGAGCCGCTCAGGTCGCTCCTCAGCGTTGCCCTATCCTGCCCATAAGGAAAAGCACTTAGATTATACATCTTCTGGCAGCATAGCATCAAGGTGCTACCCATACTTTTTAGCGAAAGGCCGAAATTCTCCTGTTGCAGGGTCAATGGGGTACACTACCGTAATTCGTTGTTGACCATAAATTAGACATATTGTATACTGGTGATATCTTATTAGGAGGTCACCTGTAATGAATAAAAAAGTTGCCAATGAAGCCTTTTTAAGAGCTCAAGAACGTAACGAAAGTGCCTATGATACTTTTCAATCTGAATTTGAGAAGCAAATTGCTTCCGGTGAACCTGAAGAAGTCGTGACAAGACTGCAGTTGCTGGAAAAAATGGTACATAACTTAAATAACGAAATTAGTGTTTCTAATATGAAATACGTTAGTAATATGATCGATAGTCTGGATGAGGATGGAATTATAGAAACAAAAAAATCGAGTTCCTAAAGGAAGGAGTGGTTCTTCGCCGGGACAAAAAGACAAAACGTAAGATCCTCACAACTGAAGGATACCAGGAATACTCCAGATATCGAATGTTTGCTGTTAATACATCTGAATATCCTGAGTCAGTGGAAAAATGCATTTCATATTATGGTAGTACAACAGTATATCCTATGGATATCTACCTTGGCGTTGATAAGTTGCCATTTCGCGTTAGTGTTGATGAAGCATTACGTATTGCAAAAATTGGAGCAACTTCTTCTTCATATATGGCGGCTGCAGAGCGTATAAAAGAAGACTTCGAAATCAGTATAAGTGATAATGAGGTTCGTGAAATCGTTGATTACATCGGTGAGATTGTCCTCGAGAATGACAAACAATGCACCAGCCAGACAATTGCCACATATAATATGGCTTCATTGCGCATCTCTAAACCTGGAAGGAGACCAAAGAATGGCTTCGTTTTGTATTGTCAGGCTGATGGCGCAATGTTTAATACTCGAAAAGGAATAGACAGCACTGGTACTACCATAGAGAACAATAAGCCTTCCACATACAAAGAGAACAAACTCGGGCTGGTATTTCGTAATACTGATTTAATCAATACTGGAAATGTTGATGAAAACGGCCTGCCGGTTTATAGGCTGGGAAACAGAGAATATATTGCAACAACAAAAGGAGTCGACGTTTTTCGGGAACGATTGGTTTACTTGTTAATGAAAAATGGTATGGCTGATGCAAACGATGTTGTGCTGATCAGTGATGGCGCTTCATGGATCAGGAAAACCCGGGAGAAGTTTTTCCCAAATGCCACACAGATATTAGATCTGTTCCATTTGAAGGAAAACATAATGTCTTTTTCCCAGTACGTCTTTAAGAATAAGGCTGACGAATATATTCCATGGTGGAAGTCCGTATGTAAGCAAATTGAAGAGGGCAAGTGGAAAGAAGTTCTTGCAAGGCCAGAGGTTGCAGTTTACAAAGATAAAGACAGTGAAGAAAACAAGCTTCGTAATGGGATAGTAAACCTATACAGCTATATCTGGAACAACAGAGATTATATCGATTATCCAACATACAAAGAAAAAGGATATTTTGTTGGAAGCGGTGCCATTGAAAGCGGGAA
>CADBME010000004.1 GCA_902795715.1 uncultured Lachnospiraceae bacterium
AGGCTAGCCCATAATGATCTTTCGGATATCATTTCCCATAACGACCATCATCAGGGCAAGCAGAAGAACAAGACCGACCAGATGGACCATCCCCTCCTTCTCCGGAGGAATCTTCTTGCCGCGTATGATTTCAAGGATAATAAAGAGCAGGCGTCCACCGTCCAGAGCCGGTAAAGGCAGAAGGTTCATGACGCCCAGGTTGGCGCTCAGCATGATGGCAAAGGACAGCATGGTTAAAAAGGCCGCCCTGACACCATAGATAATACTCTGTTCATAGGAATCTCCGATCGTATTCACGATTCCCACGGGACCGGACAGGTCATTGAGCGAGGCATGTCCGGTGACCAGATACTTAAGACTCTGTATGACCACTTTAATCTGAAAAGTCATTTCATACCAGCCGTACTTTATGACACCGAAGAGGTTTTGCTTTACCGTTTTTCCTCCCTGGATGCCCAGAATATAGAAACCCTGTGAGGGGTCGCTCTTGCGGTGAACCCGCACTGTGTTTTCCCGGCCATCCCTCAGATAGGTTACGTCCACGTCGGCCTGGTCGGCATGAAAGAAATTGTATAGGGTGATATCCCCGAAAACATGAACAGGCGAATTGTTGAGCCTGAGAATCTCATCCCCCTTCTGCAGTCCTGCCTCATAGGCACCGCTGTCCTCCAGTACATTGGAGATGACAGGGAGCTGAGCTCCGTCCATGCCGATCAGAATCATACCGAAAAGAAAGGCCAGGATGAAATTGAAAAATGGCCCGGCAAATATGATGGAAAACCTGGCCAGGGGACCCTTGCTGTTGAGGGAGCCTTCACTGTCATCCTCCCCGTCTTCCCCTTTCATGATACAGCAGCCACCCAGGGGAAGGGCCTTGATCCCGTAAACCGTCTCCCCGATCTTTTTCCCGATCAGGGTCGGACCGATACCTACGGCGAACTCCTCCACACAGACCCCGTTTAACTTGGCCAGGAGAAAATGGCCAAACTCATGAAATACGACGATAACCATAAAAAGGAGAATCGCCAGAATGATTTTAAACATAACTTTCCTTTCCGTCCATGAAACGGTATACCCTCTCTTCCGTCTCCAGAATACTTTCCAGATCCGGATGAGAAATCAGCTTGTGATGATCCATACACCGTTCAATCCACATAGTGATGTCTTTGTATTCTATTTTCTTTTCCAGGAAAAGGGCCACAGCTTTTTCATTAGCCGCATTGAAAACCGTGGGCATACTGCCTCCGGTCTTGCCTGCCGAAAGGGCCAGAGCAAGTCCCCGGAAGACCCCGTAATCCGGATCCTCAAAAGTAATCTTTGAAAGAGCTGCAAAATCCAGACGGTCACCAGCCAGCATACGGCGCTCAGGGTAGAAAAGAGCGTATTCGATGGGAACCTTCATGTCCGGCGTTCCCAGCTGGGCTATGATGGCCCCGTCCACGTACTGGACCATGGAGTGAATAATGCTCTGAGGCTGAACCAGAACCTTGATCCGGTCATAATCCACATCAAAAAGCCAATGGGCTTCCATAACTTCCAGCCCCTTATTGACCATGGTGGAAGAATCGATGGTGATCTTCTTTCCCATGGCCCAGTTGGGGTGCTTTAAAGCCTGGTCCAGGGTAACGTGATCAAGCTGGTCTTTTGTAAATCCCCGGAAGGGACCACCGGATGCAGTCAGGAGGATCCGATCCACATCCTGAGGCCGGTTTCCCTGCAGGCTCTGGAAGATGGCAGAATGTTCACTGTCCACCGGCAGGATGGCTGATCCGTATTCTCTGGCCATATCCATAATCAGATGCCCGGCCGTAACCAAAGTCTCCTTGTTGGCCAGAGCAATATCCTTGCCTTTTCTTATGGCTTCCATAGTGGGGCGTATTCCCATCATACCCACCACGGCGGTCACTACCACGTCCGCATCGGAGTATCCGGCAGCTGCGATCAGACCGTCCATACCATAAACAATCTCCGGCCTCTCTTCCATGGAAGCAAGTTCTTTCTCCAGTTCTCCGGCCAGACTTTCATTTCCTATACTGACCAGACCCGGTTTAAACTCCATGATCTGTTCTTTCAGAAGTTCTTTGTTGGATCCTGCCGCAAGAGCGACCACCGAAAGCTCGTCGGAATGTTCTCTGATCACTTCAAGAGTCTGGGTTCCTATGGATCCTGTAGATCCTAATATTGTTACTTTTTTCATTGCAATCCCACCACTAAAACAAGCATATAGTAAATAATGGGGGCCGTGAAGATCACACTGTCAAAACGGTCAAGAATCCCTCCATGGCCCGGAATCAGGTTACTGTAATCTTTAATCTCATAGTTTCTCTTTATAGCTGAGGCCCCCAGGTCACCCACAATACTGATCAGGGCTCCCACCAGGCAGATGAGGGCAAAGGTCAGGGGGACATTATAGTCAAGGCCGATAAAAGTCCGCGCGGCCATCCCGTAGATAAAACCCAGGATTCCGGCGCCCAGGATCCCTCCTATACCGCCTTCCACCGTCTTCTTTGGGCTAAGGACCGGGGACATCTTATGCTTTCCGAAAAGGCGGCCTGCGCAGTAAGCCAGGGTATCGTTTCCCCAGGCACTCAAAAAGACCAGGATGATCATAAAGCCTCCGTTGTTGAGGTTCCGGATCAGATAGATGCAGGAGAGCATGACTGTCACATAGAACATGGCAAAGAAGGCAATGGCCGTCTGGTTGATATGAAAGCGGGGAAATGTAAATACATATACCGTTAAAAGAAGAATCAGAACGAGAAGCATAAGGGGAATCGTATACTGGTCAAGGCCCATAAAGAGCAGGAGATAATAAAGAATGGTCCCCGTATAGCAGATCACTCCCAAAGCACTTTTCTCTACTCCGACTACACGGAGGAGCTCGAAGACACCCATCAGGGAAATGGCTGCCGTGGCAGCCAGGGTAACAAATCCGCCCTGATAGAGAATGACGATGGCAAGAATCACCAGAACTATACCGCTTAATAATCTCTGTTTAAACATCAGACTCCCCCAAATCTCCGGTCACGGGAATTGAAAAACTCAATCGCCTTTTCCAGCTCTTTCTTGTTAAAATCCGGCCATAAAACATCGGTAAAATAGAATTCGGAATAAGCCAGCTGCCAGAGCATCCAGTTGGAAAGTCTCTGTTCTCCGCTGGTACGGATCATCAGATCCGGATCGGGAATATCCCGGGTATCCAGATAGGAAGAAAACAGTTCTTCTGTGATTTCCTCCTCCTTCAGAGCTCCGCTTTTTACATCAGCCCCGATCCGTCTCATGGCCCGCACCATCTCATCCCGGCTTCCGTAATTGAGAGCGATGGTAAAGTTGAGACCGGTGTTTTTAGAGGAAACCTCCTCCAGCTCATCGATAGCCGACCGAATGTCCTCAGCCAGTCTGGACTTTTCCCCGATGATACGAACCCGCATGTTGTTTTTGGAGGTTCTCTCAATACAATCGATCAGGTAGCGGCGGAGCAGCTTCATCAGGGCATTCACTTCTTTGTCCGGCCTTTTCCAGTTCTCTGTAGAAAAGGCATAGACAGTCAGGTACTTGATACCCAGGTCCCATGCATCTTCACAGATCTGTTCCACTACCTTGGCTCCCTGCCGGTGACCCATGTTTCTCGGCATAAAATGCTTTTTGGCCCAGCGGCCGTTCCCATCCAGTATGATGGCCACATGCGAAGGCACCTGGCACATTACCCCATTGATCATACGTTCCATACTCTTCTCCTGTCGGAGCTTACTAAAGCCCCTTTCATAATATGAGTTTATCTTTAAGAAGCTACGGAACAGGCAGCCGGTTCCCCGGCTGCCTGCTGTTCTCTCATTGTTCAAAGGCCCATCGGGTCTTAAACGGTAAGGATCTCTTTTGACTTCTTATCGACCGCCGAATCCACTTCTTTTACAAACTTGTCGGTCATTTTCTGTACATCTTTCTCCTGACTCTTGCGATCATCTTCCGTAATCTCCTTAGCCTTCTCCGCCTTCTTCAGGGCTTCATTGGCATCGCGTCGGATATTCCGGATGGCAACCTTGGCAGCCTCACCTTTTTTCTTGACGTCTTTTACAAGAGACTTTCTGTGTTCCTCGGTAAGCTCCGGGAAAACCAGGCGGACAACCTTGCCGTCATTGGACGGATTGATGCCCAGATCGGATGCCTGGATAGCCTTGGTCACAGCCTTTAAGAGGGAAGCGTCCCAGGGCTGAATAACAATACTTCTGGGATCCGGAATAGAGATATTTCCCACCTGATCGATCGGGGTTGGTGTCCCGTAATAATCCACCTTAATCTTGTCAAGGACATGGGGGTTGGCTCTTCCGGCCCGAATGGAATTAAATTCATTATCCAGATTATCCAGTGACTTCTGCATCTTTTCTTCGTATTTTTGTATCATAACCCTTCCTCCAATATATTTGCCTTAGATACTTGTCATTAAACCGTTACCAGCGTTCCGTGAAAATTCCCGCTCATGGTATTTACAATGCTATTGTCCTCTTCCAGTCCGAATATGACAAGAGGCATTTTATTTTCCAGGCAGAGGATGGTTGCTGTCAGGTCAATGACCTGGAGCTTCTTCTCCAGAACCTCATCCAGGGAAATCTCATCAAACTTAATTGCATCGGGGTTGACGGCCGGATCACTGTCGTAAACGCCATCAATAGCCTTTGCTAAAAGAATGGCATCCGCCTCGATTTCAATAGCCCGAAGGGCTGTGGCTGTGTCCGTGGAAAAATAAGGATGACCTGTTCCCCCGGCAAAAAATACAACCTTTCCTCTCTCCAGAGACCGGATGGCCTCATCTTTGGAAAAGAGACTGGTAAAAGCTCCGCACTGGAAAGGAGTAAACACTTCGGTCTCCATACCGGCATGCCGGAACATATCCGAAACATAGATACAATTCATAACCGTAGCCAGCATTCCGATCTGGTCTGCCTTGACCCGGTCCATATTCTCACTGGTACGTCCACGCCAGAAATTGCCGCCGCCGATCACGATAGCAACCTGCAATCCCCGGTCGGTAATCTCCTTCACCTGTCCGGCAACATCAAGAACCGTTGCCTCATCAAATCCTGTCTTCTTATCCCCGGCAAGAGCTTCTCCGGATAACTTCAGAAGAACCCTCTTATAGTCATATAAATCTCTCATAAGTCCCTCATCCATTCAAAAACCTTCCGACTCTTCCGGCAATCATATCATTATGGGATTCCCAATTTGCGCATCAAAGATGGGACCTCATACCGGAAGGATCCGAAAGGCAGCTGAACATCAATCTACAGTTTCCAAAAGGATTCTCTTCCCTGCTCCCTCATAGCGGATGACAGACTTCCGAAAGCCTTCATCGATATCAAGGAAGCGCAGAAAACCCTCTCTGTACTCCATTACAGGATAGTTCATGGCCTTAAATCCGGCATGAAATCCGCTGATAATCTCATATGCAGTTTTCCTCGGAATTCCGGACATAAGAACCTTCATGGCCACTACCTGCTCTCTCTCCCGACTCCAGAATTAATCCATAATTTCCACGTCGTAAAAGTCAACTTCATACACAAATAAGTATATCCGATTCTTCTGCTTTTGTAAACCTTTTATCAGTTCAGGTCCGCAACAAGGTCCCGGACTTTAAGATTGAGGGCCTGCCGGTTCAGATAGGCCTCGGGATAATAGCTTCGAAGCTGGTCAATGGTCAGCTTTTCGCTGGTCAAAAGGTCCAGATCTTCACTGGTTACCGTCACTCCTTCTTTGGCCGCAATCTGGTCGATCAGAATATAGAGGGCTGCTTCGTTTGTGCAGGACTCCCGGACCGCTTCCCTCATGGCCTCCTCATTGGCATAATGGGATTGTCTCAGGTATTCCCGGAAAGAAAGGCCACGGATTTGAGCTGCATTACGGGTCTGGGCAACATAGCGGTCGATGCAGGCTTCCACCAGCCCGGAAGGGATTTCCTTCATCTCTGATTTTTTGAGGATTTCCTGCATGGCATAGCTTCCTCTTTTTTCCTTCCTCATCTTCCTGCGCAGGGCTTTTCTGAATTCCTTAACCGTAGATACCCCAAAGCGTTCAGCAAAATGTTCCTTGACAAAATCCTTGTTGAGCTCCGGAACCTTTGTCACCAGAATACAATCCACATCAGCCTTGATCACGGCATCGCGACCGGACAGATACTCATCATTTTCGTAGGGGTCCGGCAGGGTAAAGTCCACGGAAATCTTCCCGGGCTTTTTCCCCGTCAGGCCCTCTTCGAGGGCTTCAAAAACTCCGGAACCGATCGTAAGCTCAAGATTATTTACAGACTCTCCGGCCACCGGCACATCATCCACAAGGACTTCATAGGACAGACGGACCCGGTCTCCTTTTTTTATCTTCCTTTTTCTGATTTCTTTCGTATCCGCATAGGCCATCATAAGAGCATTGATCTGCTCGTCTACATCATTTTTTCGAACCTTTACCTTGTCTTTGGGAATGTTCAGATCCTTATAATCAGCCAGAGTGATAATATAATCCTCCGGCCGGATATCCTTCAGGGTCCCGTCCTCATTCAAGCCCCGGGCAAACATCTCCTGTGTTTTTTCCTCCTCCGATTGGGTAGTAGCTTCCGCAGGAGAATTGCTTTTGCTGCAGGCGGAAAGACATCCCGTCAAAAAACACAGGACAAGAAGACAGGCCACCATGCCCGTCCTGGTTCTCTTTCTATCTGGTACATTCATATGATTACTCCTTCCAAACTCCTCTGAATCCTGTGCTCAGTTCGAGGAATCCAGTGTTTCAAGCAGGTCGTCTGCCAGGGCATCAGCGATCCTGGCCCCCCTGGACAAGGCATTACAGGCGTAATACAAAGCTTTCTTCAGGTCCCGGTCCACCCCTTTTCCTTCCCGGTACATAAGGGCAAGACTGTAATAAGCCATCCGGTAATCTCCCTGGACAGCTGCCTTGCGAAAGCTTTCCAAAGCCTCCTCATACTGACCGGAATGGTAATACTTCGTTCCGGTCTGATAAAGCTTCTTCACGGAATCCAGGTTCTGCTTTGCAGCCTCATCACGGATGACCTGATGGGCTCGGACAACCTTGATGGCCTGGGCCAGAGGCCTCTCGTATTTTGAATTCACCTGGTAGCTGTTTTCCCCTTTCTCAAGGAGGAGCTTCAGGCTTCCCAGTC
>CADBME010000005.1 GCA_902795715.1 uncultured Lachnospiraceae bacterium
AATCGAAATTCCTGAAGCAATCCGTAAGGGAAAAGAAGATGCAATCAAGAAGCTGATCAAGGTTCCGATCACAGATACCGGTTCCATCTACCATGATTTCATCGGCAAGTTCGGAAGCGCTGAGGTTTTGCTTAAGGCTTCCCCCGAAGGTACCGGTATCATCGCCGGAGGTCCTTCCCGTGCGGTTCTGGAGCTTGCTGGATACACCAATATCCGTTCAAAGGCACTTGGCTCCAACAACAAGCAGAATGTCGTTCTTGCTACAATCGAAGGTCTTAAGAATATCAAGACTCCCGAGCAGGTAGCCAGAGCTCGCGGCCTCTCTGTAGACGAGCTGTAAAGGAGGTAACAACATGGCTGATAAATTAAAAATCACATTAGTGAAATCTCCGATCGGTGCCATCCCGAAGCAGAAAGCAACGGTAGAAGCCCTCGGACTCAGAAAGCTGAATAAGACGGTTGAGATGCCTGACAATGACGCAGTGCGCGGAATGATCTGGCATGTAAGACATCTGGTTAAAGTTGAAGAGATCTAATTGCAGATAAGGAGGAAAATTTTATGAATTTATCGAATTTACATCCTGCTGCAGGTTCCAAGCACAGTGATTCCTTCCGCGTAGGCCGTGGACATGGTTCAGGAAATGGAAAGACAGCCGGCAGAGGCCAGAAAGGACAGAAATCCCGTTCAGGCGGAAAAGTCAGAGTTGGCTTTGAAGGCGGTCAGATGCCTTTATACCGGAGACTTCCCAAGAGAGGCTTCACCTGCATTAACTCTAAGAAAATTGCTACTGTCGACATTACCAGACTGGAACAGTTTGAGGCAGACAGCGTTGTGACCATCGATACATTAAGAGAAGCCGGTATGGTTAAGAATTCTTTCGATGGCGTTAAAATTATCGGAAATGGAGATTTGAGCAAAAAGCTTACGGTTCAGGTTAACGCATTCTCCAAGAATGCAGCAGCCAAGATCGAGGCAGCCGGCGGAAAAGCAGAGGTGATCTAATTGTTCGAAACTCTCAGAAATGCTCTGAAAGTACAGGATATCAGGAAACGTCTGTTATTCACCTTATTCATTCTGATCGTAACCAGACTGGGCTGTCAGCTCCCGATTCCGGGAATTGACAGCAACCAGATCAGCTCATATATGGACCAGCTCCTCGGTGACTCTTTCAATCTTTTGAACTCATTCACCGGAGGATCATTTGAGCAGATGTCAGTCTTCGCTCTGAATGTAACTCCCTACATCACAGCTTCCATTATCATGCAGCTGCTGACTATCGCCATCCCCGCACTCGAAGAGATGCAGAGGGACGGCGAAGACGGTCGAAAACGTATGAACAACATCACACGTTTTGTTACTGTAGGACTTTCTCTTCTGGAAAGTACCGGAATCGCCATCGGATTCCGCAACAGCGGACTGCTTGGCGACTACAGTCCCCTGATTGTATTGGAGATGGTCATCTGCCTGACATCCGGAGCCATCTTTGTTATGTGGCTGGGAGAACAGATTACAGATAAGGGAATCGGAAATGGTATATCCATTATCCTTCTTGTCAATATCGTATCCAGAATGCCAGGTGACTTCTTCAGACTCTACGAGCAGTTTGTGAAAGGGAAACAGATCGGACCTATGGTAATCGCCATTGCCATCATCCTTGGCGTAGTCATCGGCACAATCGTTCTCACCATCCTGCTGAATGACGCAGAGAGAAAGATTCCGGTACAGTATTCAGGAAAACTTCAGGGAAGAAGACAGGTAGGAGGACAGGGATCTGTCCTGCCCATCAAGGTAAATACGGCAAACGTTATCCCGGTAATCTTTGCCTCATCCTTACTGCAGTTCCCCGTAGTAATCAAACAGCTGCTTGGAGCAAATCCAAGCGGAGCGGCAGGCTTTTTCTTTAATTGCCTGAGCCAGAACAACTGGTGTAATCCTGACCACTGGGAATACTCCATCGGTCTGATTATCTATCTGGCTTTGACCGTGATGTTTGCTTATTTCTATACATCGATAACATTCAATCCGATTGAAATTGCAAACAACATGAAGAAACAAGGCGGTTTTATCCCGGGAATCCGTCCCGGAAGACCCACCACAGATTATCTCAACTCAATTCTGGGATACATCATTTTCATCGGTGCAGTCGGCCTTTGTATCATCGCGGTAATTCCGATCTTCTTCAACGGTTACTTCGGTGCCAACGTATCCTTTGGTGGAACATCAATCATCATCGTTTGCGGCGTAGTACTCGAAACACTCAAACAGATCGAATCCCAGATGCTGGTAAGACACTATTCCGGCTTCCTGACAGAATAGTGGGACAGTGGGGACGTTTCATATTGTCCCATTTTGGGGAAAAATGGAAATCCAAATCGGATTTCATTGATATCGATAAAAACCTATGAGGCTGTCGTATTTAATACGGCAGCCTTTACTGCCTTACAGGCTCTTATCGGTTTGACTTAGAGACTGCCAGGAGACCGGCCTGTAAGCAGGTGGAGTTTCCTGAATAAAACTTGAAAAAAGCCTGATGAGAATTTCCCCGGATTGAGAAAGAGAAGTTTGATAATGGTTTGTGCTTGTGATAGTATGATGGTAGCAGAAGAAGACCCACAAGTGCGTCGCGCTGGTCCCGCGGAATCGGCAAGAAGATGCTGATTGAAAAGCAAAGACATAAGATTTTTAACTCAGGCGAAGGGAGTGGTTAGGATGAAATATATTGAGAAAATAGAAAAAAGAAAATCAATCCGTGAGTTCCGCAACAAAGATTTAGAGCCGGAAAAGATTCGGGAGATTGAGGAGAAATTCTCCGGCCTGCACAGGCTGATTCATTACATTCCCGTGGAGCTTCAGGTTCGTACCGGAGATACCAGGTTCCGCCTTGAGGGAGTGGCCGGCTACAGAGGCAAGAGCTTTATGGCTCCGGCCTATCTGATCCTTCTGTCTGAAAAAGATGATAATTATGTGGAAAATGTCGGCTACATCACTGAGGATCTCTGCCTTACCCTCACCGAGATGGGAATCAGCCACTGCTGGCTGACGGTGGACAATAGTGATGCTGTGAAGAAGGCTGCCAGGATTGAATCCGACAAAGAAGCCGTGGCGGTCATAGCTTGTGGTTACGGTAAGAAAGAAAAGACCAAAAAAAGACTGGATATTTTGAACCCCTCCAATGTCTTCTTCCGCAAAAGAGAAGGTCATGTGGCACCGAAAATTGCCCAGGAGGAAATGGTTTACAAGGACCATTGGGGCAATCCCGTGGATTGGACCGCAGGGGAAATGGATCCTCTGATGGACCAGGCTTTCTACGCAGCCAGCCTGGCTCCAAGTTTCTTAAATCGTCAGCCCTATCGCTATATCCTCAAAGATCGGGTAGTAATTCTCTGTGTGAAAAGAGAAGAAATGACTTCCGATAAGGATACTTTTCTCGATTTGGGGGCAACCATGTTTAACTTTGATGCCATCGCTTCCCAGCAGGATGATATCGACTGGGTAATGGGAGCTCCTGTTGATATTGCAGGGCTTGGAATTCCGGAAGAATACGAGATTGCTGCCTTCTATGAATGGGCATAAAAATGAAAGACAAGGTTCGGATCGGTCTGCAGCTGTTTTTACAGCTGCTTAATCCGGAGAAGAAGATTTGGCTGAGGGAATCTTACAAGGCGGAAAGTAAAAGTCAATAGATTCAACAGATTAGGAAGATTAAGAAAAATGTAATAAAATCTTAATTAAATGTTGATTTTCTATAGATATTCTCCTGTATTTATGTTATGATGATGGCATCAGAATTGTGAAAGCTTTGATGCAGCCAGGCAATACATGATGGCTTTTAAATCGGGCTGACATGAATCCGCTGCCGGGACTCATGAGCGAGTCATGAATTTACAGGAGGTATTTATGGATAGAGAGAAAGTTAAGATTCGATTGAGCCGGAAACGTACTCTGTGTGCTTTGATACTGATCGCAGCCTTTGTACTTTCCGACCTGACCGGAGGATTTGCAGCAGGACAGAGACAGGGATATGGCGGGGGACCTCTGCAGGTAGAGGCTGCCAGCAGCGAGTACAGGGCTTTCTGGTTTTCCTTCTATGACTACACCGCCTATCGTAAGAAGTACGGAAGCCCTGGCGCAGCAACCTTCAGGTCTTATTTTGATCAGGTATGTAAAAACGGGAAAAACCGGGGAATGAATTGTGTGATCGTCCATGTGCGGGCTTTTGCCGATGCCATGTACAGGTCCAGGTATTTCCCCTGGTCCGAACATATTTCC
The DNA here is from genome assembly GCA_902795715.1 of uncultured Lachnospiraceae bacterium. Next base: position 4,271 of record CADBME010000005.1, read on the forward strand.
GGAAAACAGGGAAGGAATCCCGGATTTGATCCCCTGGCTATTATGGTTTCCGTGGCTCACAGCAACGGACTGAGGATCGAGGCCTGGATCAATCCCTATCGGGTTGCCTACCATACGAAATTCTCCAGACTCAGCAAGAACAATCCTGCAAGGAAATGGCGTGCTTCAAAGAAAAAGAAGAGAAATGTTCTGGTCTACAATGGAGCCATTTATTTTAATCCGGCCAAAAAAGAGGTCAGAGACCTTATTGTAAATGGTGTCCGGGAAATTGTTCGTAATTACAATGTGGATGGCATTCATATGGATGACTATTTTTATCCTTCTTTCTCTTCCGGCAATGTCAGGAAAGCCTTTGACGCACCGGAGTATAAGAAATCGGTCTACAAGAGAAAAGGCTATACCATCGCCCGTTACCGCCGGACCATGGTCAACTATCTTGTAAAAAGGGTACATGCTGCCGTGAAATCCACCCGTTCAAGCTGTACTTTCGGCATCAGTCCGGCCGGCTATATGGACAACCTGACCAGCCCATACCAGTATTATGTGGACATCAATACCTGGGTTAATTCCAGCCTCTATGTGGATTATATCTGCCCGCAGATCTACTGGGGCTTTAAGCACCCATCGGCTAAGTTTGACAAGATGGTCAATCAGTGGGTGTCCAAATGCAGATCCGGCAGGGTTAAGCTTTATATCGGTATTGCCGTCTACAAGGCCGGCCATAACATCGGAGCAGGCTCGGCAGAAAGAAAAGAATGGAGATCGGATAGTACGATTTTGAGGAGAGAGGTTACTTATGCCAGGTCCAGAGGGGCAAAGGGTTTTGCCTTCTTTGACTACTCCGATCTGGTCAGCTCCACCAGCAGAAAGGCGGTCAATCAGCTGAAAACTGTCCTCAAGTAAGATAATTAACCTTTTTTGGTCAGCCAATGTGCAATTTTTTGCAATTTCAGAAAGATAATTGCAATGAATCACTATATACGATAGATGGATTCTATGATAATATGAATTCGAAAGGGGGGGACATATGGAAACATATTACTTTGCCGACGAAGAATATTGGGATGATATTTATGGAGAAGCGGAGGTTCAGTGCCTCCCGGAGTCTGTCGTAGAGCGCCTGTCCGAGAAATGGGATTGCAATCTCTTCGATAATATGCATGAAGCTACGGATGAGGAGAGAGAGAAGTATCCTTATCTGAATGAGTGAAATGAAACACGAAATGAAACACGAAACTATTGTCTGGCCGCACCTTACACGTGCGGCCAGACCTTTATAAAAAACGGTATGGAAGGAGAAAATAAGGAGGGAAACCATGGTAAAAGATGGGAAAATATGGATTGGAAATACAGAAGATAAAAGCCCTTTAACCATTTTACCTAAAATGGCAAACCGGCATGGCCTGGTGGCCGGAGCAACAGGTACAGGTAAGACGGTGACAGTGAAGGTCCTGGCGGAATCCTTCAGTGATATCGGTGTTCCGGTATTTCTGGCCGATGTAAAAGGCGATCTGGCCGGCATGATCAGCCAGGGAAATGATAACGAGGATATGCAGGCAAGAATCGCCCGTTTCGGCATCGCTGATGATTTCTCCTATAAGAGTTATCCTTCCACTTTCTGGGATATATACGGGAAACAGGGGATCCAGCTTCGGACCACCATCTCTGAATTCGGACCACTGCTTCTGTCAAGAGTACTGGGCCTGAATGATCTGCAGAGCGATATTATGACCATTATTTTCAAGATTGCAGATGATAATGACTGGCTGGTTGCCGACACCAAAGACCTGAAAGCAGTACTGAACTATGCCCAGAATCACAGCGCGGACCTGGCAGCCGAATACGGAAGAATCAACAGCGCATCCATCGGAGCTATCATGAGAGCCCTGGTGGCTCTTGAACTGGCAGGAGGAGATGTCTTTTTCGGACTGCCATCCCTCAACATCCTGGACTGGCTGACTACGGATGTCAATGGAAGAGGAATGATTACCATTCTTGACAGTGAGTCACTGATCAACAATCCCAGACTTTATTCAACCTTCCTGCTCTGGTTTATGTCGGAGCTCTTTGAAACTCTGCCGGAAGTAGGGGATTTGGACAAACCCAGGATGGTCTTCTTTTTTGATGAAGCCCACCTGCTCTTTGATGATGCTCCAAAAGAACTCCTTGATAAAATCGAGCAGGTTGTCAAGCTGATCCGGTCCAAGGGAGTGGGCATCTATTTTTGCACCCAGAATCCGAGAGATGTACCGGAAGGAGTTCTGGCCCAGCTGGGAAATAAGATCCAGCATGCTCTGCGGGCTTATACTCCCGCAGAACAGAAAAAGATCAAGGCAGCTGCGGATTCTTTCCGGATCAATCCAGCCTTTGATACTCTGGATGTAATCTCCTCGCTGGGAACCGGCGAAGCTGTGGTATCTTTCCTGGAAGCCGACGGGACACCGGGGATAGCACAAAAGGCTTTTATTCTTCCGCCCCAGAGCCGGATGGGTTCCATTACAGAAGTCGAAAGAACCCAGGCAATCCAGTCCAGCCTTCTCTACACCCGCTATGCCAATCCGGTAGACCCCGAATCTGCCTACGAGATTTTAATTAAACAGGATGCTCTGGAGGCTGAGGAGGCGGAACGCAGGGCACAGGAAGAGGCAGAAGCAAAGGAAAGAGAGAGGGAAGAGAAAGAACGGCAGAAAGAGGAAGCAGCCAAAGCCCGCCAGGAAGAAAGAGAACGCAAACAGGCTGAAGCCAAAGCAGCCCGCGAGGAGGCAGCTGCCCAGAGAAGGGAGGAACAGGAAAAAGCCAGAGAGGAAAGAAAGAAGAAGACCGAAGCCAAAAAAGTCGGCAAAGCCGTAACCGGTACGGTGGGAAGGGAAGTCGGAAAAGGCCTGGGAAGTAAATTCGGAAGCCTGGGCAAGAAAATCGGCGGAAACCTGGGAGCCCAGCTTGGCCGGGGTATTCTGGATACTCTCTTTAAATAAAATAGTAATCATGTAAAAATACAGTATGACTTCCATTTTATGTGACATAAGATCCTCTGAAAATTATTAAAAAACTCATATATTATTAAAATAGTATTACAGGGTAAATAAGAGATTTTGCTAATGCTTGTTTTTGTTTGAATTTCTGTTATATTAATATGGTACTAAAATATCATGGTTAGAAGTCTGACATCAGAAGAGTAGATGCAAGAAGAAGGAGGAAGAAGTATGAGATCATGGAAACGATGGATTGCCATTGTGTGTGCATTCGCACTGGTATTTAGTATGTCTACTGTCGGTTTTGCTGCAGAGACAGCTGAAGAGAATACAGTAGTCAGTGAAAGCGAAAATGATGAAAGTGTAGAAAATGTTGAAGATGAAGCAGATCAGAATCAAGAGGATAAAAAAGAAGTAGTTGATGAGGTGGACGAAGCCGATGAAGAAGAAAAGGATGAGGAGGTCGTAAAGGAAGAAGAACCTTCGACCGAGGAATCTGTTCAGGCTGAGGATACTGAAGAATCCGATGAAAAAGAAGAGCCCATTCAGGGTGAGGAAAGAAAGCAGGAGACCAGCAACGACAAGAGCGGAAACGTTTCCGAGAAGGCGGATCCCCAGATCCAGTTTACCCTGGCTCAGACCAGTTTTGTCTATACCGGTTCTGAGATTAAGCCTATTCCTGCCGAAGTAAAAGTGGTCAAGGATGATGGTGATGTTGTACTTACTGCTGATCAGTATGTAGCGACTTATACATCCAACATTAATGTGGGAACAGCACAGATTACGGTAGCAGGAGCAGCAGGTTCAGGCTATGAAACACTGCCCCCGGTCAGCCTTCCCTTTACCATTACCAAGGCTAATCAGGTTCTTAAGGTTACGGCCAGCAAGCCCAGCTTAAAATATGGAAAAACAGGAAATCTTACCGTTTCCGGAGCTCAGGGAAAGCTGACTTTCGTATCTTCCAATACGAAAAAGCTGACGGTCAACGCCAGCGGCAAATACAAAGCAAAGACAAC
>CADBME010000006.1 GCA_902795715.1 uncultured Lachnospiraceae bacterium
AAAATGAAAGAGAAAAAAAATGAACTGTTGAATATGAATATAGAGGAGAGGTGCCCTGTTTTCTATACTGCCCGGGAACTTTCAGCCCTGGGTAAGGAAGCGGTTCCGGAAGAGCTGGTTTCGGGAAAACATCTGATCTACAGCTCGCCGGCAACTCTGGCTTTCAATTCCCCCGGGGCTCAGGGCTTTGGCGTCAAGCGGGCCGGACTTGCCATACCCGGCTCTGTTATGCTCCTGGTTGCTCCCGGATGTTGTGGAAGAAATACCACCATACTCAGTGAGCTCCCCCAGTATCGGAATCGGTTTTTTTATTTGATGATGGATGAGACGGATATTGTGACAGGACGCCATCTGAAAAAGATTCCCCAGGCAGTGGCAGAAGTTGTGGCCGGGCTTGCCCAAAAGCCATCTGTGGTTATGATCTGCATTACCTGTGTGGATGCCCTGCTGGGGACGGATATGGAACGTGTCTGCCGCAGAGCTGTAAAAGAATGCGGTCTGCCGGTTCTGCCCTGCTACATGTATGCTTTGACCAGAGAAGGGCGCAAACCGCCCATGGTCCATGTGAGGCAGTCCATCTATTCGCTTCTGGAACCCATGAAAAGAAAGAGGAATGCTGTCAATATACTGGGTTATTTTGCTCCTCTCAGGGATGACTGTGAGCTATATGACATCCTTACAGAGATGGGCGTCCGGGAAATCCGGGAGATTTCCCGCTGTCGTACCTATGAGGAATATCATAAAATGGCAGAGGCCAATTTCAATCTGGTTCTGAATCCGGAGGCCAGGGCTGCTGCCGATGATATGACCAGGAAGCTTGGTATTCCTTTTATTGAGTTAGCCAGACTCTACCGCCTGGAGAAGATCCATCGGCAGTATGAGCTCTTTGGAGCTGCCCTGGGAGAAACAATCCGGGATCAGGATTGGTATGAGAGGGCCAGGGAAGCTATTGAGGACTTTCGCCGGGCTTTCCCGGATACTGTTTTTTCTGTCGGTGAGGGCTGCAATGCCAATGCCTTCGAATTGGCCCTGGCCTTGCTGGAGTATGGTTTTTGTGTTGAGGAGATCTTCAAAGATCCCATGCCGGGCGATTATATTTACATCGACAAAATTGCCGGACTCTCTCCCCGGACCAGAATCTATTCCAATCTGGAACCGACCATGCTTTACTATGAATTCGGACAGGATATGGATGGAGAAAAAAGAGAGGGAAAATCACAAAAGAAACACCTGGTAATCGGAAAGGATGCCGTCTACTACCATCCGGATGCAGTTTGTCTGGAATGGAGTGATGATATCCAGCCCTTCGGCTACAGTGGACTGGTCCGTTTTTTCCGGGAATGCCAGAGAGTCATGAAAAGCCATGCCGGCCTTTTAGAGAAGGGAGGCGATGGAGAATGAAAGGTTTAAGACGGTTTATCGCACCTTTTGCTCCGGACCAGTCCGGGGCTGCAGCGGTTCTCTGTGAGCTGGGAGGAATGGTGGTTATCCTGGATGCAGGAGGATGTGCAGGCAATATCTGTGGTTTTGATGAGCCCCGCTGGTTTGGAAGCCGGAGTGCTATATTCAGTGCCGGTCTGCGGGATATGGATGCTATCCTGGGCAGGGATGACCTTCTGGTTCAAAAGATTGATAAAGCAGCAAAACGGATCCGGGCAGCCTTTATTGCCCTGATCGGCACGCCGGTTCCGGCTGTTATCGCTACAGACTACAGAGCTCTCAGAAGAATGATTACGAAAAAAACAGGCCTGCCGGTCCTGATTATGGACAGCAAGGGGACCGGACTCTACGATTCCGGTGCCGGTAAGGCCTGGCTGGAGCTGGTCAAAAACTATGCCGAACCTCATGAAGATTCAGAAGCAGAAGATCATGCCAGGCCGGATCAGGGATATCCCGGCTGCGGACAGCCTGTCCATATAGGTGTTTTCGGACTTACTCCCCTGGACCTTGGCATGGAGACAGAGGTCTCCGTGACTTGTTTTCAGGGAAAGGTGACCAGTTGGCTTGAGGAAAATGGAGAGGTTTTGCCGTCAGAGCCGGGTTCCCTTCGGATTCATTGTTATGGTATGGGATCTTCTCTTGAAGAGTTGAGACAGGCTGGGGTCAACCGGCTTAACATCGCCGCATCCCCTTCCGGTCTGGCTGCTGTTCGCTATATGGAAGACCAGTGGGGGACTCCCTGGATTCCCTGGTGTCCTCCGGACCTTATGGAGGAAGGAAGGGAAGTATTGGGACCGGAATCTCTGGAGAAAATTGGGCGCAAAAAGAATATCCTGATTGTCCATCAGCAGCTTTTAGGGAATTCCCTGCGTCAATTGATCGAGCAGAAGACAGGAGGACCTGATGGGCCTGCCGTGACTGTTGCTTCCTGGTTTATGATGGATGAAGATTTGATGCGGCAGGGAGATTATTCTGTTCGGGAGGAAGACCAGTGGCAGGAGATAGTATATGGGAATGCCTACGATCTGATCATAGGAGACAGTCTTTTTGCCATGGCCCTGCCTGATTATAAGGGAGACTGGGTATCTCTGTCCCATTTTGCCGTCTCCGGGAAGAGGGCCGGCCTATGACCGAGGGGAAATTATACAAAGAAATTGATTTATCCGATGATAAGAAAAAGAGGTTGAGTGAAGAAGACGCCGCCACCGGTTTCCCGGATGATCTGTATGCCGTGCAGGCACGGGTTTACGGGATTGTCCAGGGAGTAGGTTTTCGTCCTACGGTCAGCCGCCATGCCCTGGCCTGCGGCCTGGCAGGTTCCGTGAGCAACATGGGGCCCTACGTTGAGATTTTTGCCCAGGGGACCAGGGATGTGGTGGAGGATTTCCTTTACAGGGTCCGGCATGATCCCCCGGAGAGGGCGGTTATTCTCAGGATGGACCGGTGGGAATGCCAGCCTGATGACAGATGCAGAGACTTTCAGATTATTGAAAGTGAAAAAAGAAAAGGGCAGATTTTTGTATCGCCGGATATAGGGATCTGCGACCGGTGTCAGGAGGAAATGTATGATCCTGCAAACCGGCGCTACCTTCACCCTTTCATCAACTGCACCTGCTGCGGGCCCAGACTGACTATTCTGGATTCCATGCCCTATGACAGGATCAGGACCAGCATGGCGGGATTTCCCATGTGTCCTGACTGTGAATATGAATATACCCATCCGGAAACAAGGCGCTATGATGCGCAGCCGGTTTGCTGTAACCACTGCGGACCGGAAGTCTATCTGCTTGGACGCAAGGAGCGTGGAGAGGAGGCCATTCGTCTGACCCGCAAGATCATTAAGGATGGAGGGATCGCGGCCATTAAGGGGATTGGAGGTTTTCATCTGTGCTGTGATGCCAGTTCCCGGCAAGCGGTTGACAAGCTGCGCCGGCGCAAGCAAAGGCCCATGAAACCCTTTGCCTTAATGATGAAAAATATGGATGTGATAGAAAGGGAATGCCATGTCTTTCCGGAAGCCGAAGAGATACTCACCGGCCACCAGAAGCCCATTCTTCTTCTCGAGGCCAGGGAGTCCGGCAAGGTGTGTGAGGCTGTAGCTCCCGACAATCCAAAGCTTGGGGTCATGCTTCCCTATGCCCCTATCCAGCTCTTGATTTTTGATTACCATGATGACCTGGAGCTGCCGGACTGTCTGGTCATGACCAGTGCCAATGTCTCCGGGGCACCCATCTGCAGGGATGACCGGGATGCCCGGACCGAGCTCTCTGCCATCTGTGATGTCATTCTGTCTCATGACCGCCTGATTCGCATACGGGCGGATGATACGGTCATGGATTATGACCGGGACATGAACCGCCCCTATATGATTCGCCGCTCCCGGGGTTATGCCCCTCTGCCTGTTATGATATCGAAGGCTTCGGCAGAAGGTATCCTCGCGGTAGGCGGAGAGCTTAAGAATACTTTTTGTATTGGAAAAGAGGACCTTCTTTATCTTTCTCCCTATATCGGAGATATGTCCGATGCCAGGACCCTTACTGCCTTGTCGGAATCGGTTGTCCGTATGGAAGAATTGCTGGAAGCGAAAACCCGGATGGTGGTCTGTGACCTCCATCCCCGTTATAATACCGGAGCCTGGGCTGAGAAACTGGCACAAGACAGAGGAATCCCCCTTCTGAAGATCCAGCATCACTATGCCCATATTCTTTCCTGTATGGCTGAAAATGACTGGTCGGATCCGGTAATCGGAGTGGCCATGGACGGGACCGGTTATGGGACCGACGGCACAGTATGGGGAGGAGAGATACTCCTGTCGGACATGACAGGATTTAAAAGATTTGCCAGTCTGGACCCCTTTATTCAAACTGGAGGCGACCGGTCTTCCACGGAAGGCTGGAGGATCGCCGTGGATCTGATTTTTCGCTTCAAAGGAGGGCAAGGAAGGGAAGAGGCTGCAGAAATCATTGAAAGACTGGGATTGTGCTCCGGGAAAGATGCCATGGTTTTGCATAGGATGGGAGAGCTGGGAATCAACAGTGTCCTTTCCACCAGTGCGGGAAGGCTTTTTGATGCCATAAGTGCTATTCTGGGAATCCGCCATCAGTCGACTTTTGAAGGAGAAGCAGCCACCAGTCTCCAGTTCGCTGCCGAGAGATGGCTTTCCAAACATCCCGAAGACGGTGCAAAAGACCTGCCGACAGAAGAAGCTGAAGATGGCAATTTCGATGGCAGTCCTGATAGCAGTTCCGATGGCGGTCCAGAGAGAGGCCATGATGGCAGTTGTGATGACGAAGAGATCCTTCATATGCCGACATTGAAACTGGTCCAAAGGATTACGGAAAAATATCTTTTGGGAGAGGACCGGGATATGCTTGCCTGGGAATTTCACAGGGATTTATCCCGGTTGATCGTGGAAGCCTGCAAAGAGGCCAGGTGGGCAACAGGTATGGACACGGTGGCCCTGAGTGGTGGCTGCTACCAGAATATGCTCCTGGTCAGATTAAGCCGCCGGCTTCTGGCCCGGGAGGGCTTCCGGGTTCTGACCCACAGCATGGTCCCTCCCAATGATGGGGGGATTTGTCTGGGACAGGCTTACGGTGCAGCAGGTCAGACCGGTTCGCTGAGAAAGACCCGGGAGAGTTTTGTGCAAGACGTGGGGAATCGTCAGGACGATACCCATTGAATCGGACAGGTTAAATTATGATAAGAACCCTGTGAGGAAAGAGGCGGCAGAATGATAGAATGCCGCAAGCCTCCGGGAATGATAATAGAAGGAGGATTTTACTATGTGTGTAGGATTACCTGCCAGAGTTATGAATCTTAAAAACGGAAGAGCGGTTGTCGATGCATCGGGAGCCAGAAAAGAAATATCCGCCGAGCTCCTTGAGGACCTGGAGCCGGGAGATTATGTCATGGTCCATGCCGGTGTGGCTATAGCCAGAATCCGGGGAAATGATGAGGAGGAGACCGATGAACTCCTTGACGGCCTTCTGTAATGAAGCT
>CADBME010000007.1 GCA_902795715.1 uncultured Lachnospiraceae bacterium
CCTCATCCCAGACAAATGTGTATTCATTCTGTGAAAAGAATGTGTCAGGCATCTTATCTCCTCCATTAAGCTTTTTCATGACGACTGTACTCTATAAATAACATATGTTTTGGTTTATTGCAATTGTAAGATAAAAGCTGATATCATATTAGGCACCATTTGTCGTATCAAAATATATAGATATCTTTTTGCTTAACGCTGGAGAGCATCCCAAATATTAACCTCTTGGGTAGCAATAGCAGAGTTTATAAAGACCGTTTTGTTCGGTGTGAAACCGGAGAACGAAGTGGACTTTTCTTTCCTATATTCGGAAGAAGAAAACTCTGTTGAGATGGATATCAGCTGGCGGGGAGAACAGGAAGATGCTTTAGCCCAGGCGGATCCTATATCTTTATCCCTGGTGAAAGCAAACACAGAGCAGATCCGCAGCTCCTATGCAAATGGCAGCAACCACATCCAGACGGTCCTGCATGCCGGCAGCCGCTCGTAATAATTTAACATATTCGGTCTGCAAATAGTCTGCATTCCTCAAAAATTAATCGCCTGCAGCATCCTTAAGGACAACATACACAAGTTTACGTATATTAAGCCGCACCTGGTTTAATTCCTCTTCTGAGTCAAATCCAAACACCGCCATGCCGACCGGACGGTTGTCTGCGTGAATATCCTCTATGTAAGCGCCGGGTTCTCCTCCCGGGAAGGGCCGGAAGGTCAGCAGGGCATCCCTGATGGAAGGGTCAATATGCACATGATCAAAGATTCCTGACCGGAAGCTGAACACTGCATAGGATAATACATGTCTTCTCCGCCGCCGGAAGCTTTTGAGCTCTTCATAGTAGGACAAGTCTCCAAGGGCAGTCGTCACAAGCAGTTTTGTATAATCCACCCCGCTGGATAACTGAATATCCTGCTGGCTATAGTATCCAGCCGGCCGTGGATTGATCTCTATGATAAAGAACCTTCCTTCTTTTGTAAAAAAGCCTTCTATGTTGAATTCGCCGATCCTTGCACCTGACGCCCTGATCATCTTTCTTATGGCGGACTGAAACTCCTCCCTGCGGCTGCTCTCAAGAGTGGCCGGAAATGCGGACAGCACGGGTCTCAGCGGTGCTTCAGGGAAACGATAGCACCAGCAGCTCCCATCCCAGAGGATGTCGTCACCGACAATAAAGATGTCTGTCTCCAGAATACACAGAGAGTCATGTTCTATATATTCCTCCACGCACACGGCTCCGTTTCCGGAATAAGCAGCCGCTTTTTCAAAAGCGGAAAGGATATCTTTATCATCATAGAGTACGGTCTGACCGAAGGAAGAGGAGCACAGAACCGGCTTCATAATGATTGGAAAGTGAAGCCCGGAACACTTTTCGGCAAGGCTCTTACTTGTATTCATTTCAAAATAATCCGGACAGAACACGTCGGTCTTCTTCTGAAGCTTTCGGAATCTTCCCTTCTCCAAAAGATTCTTCACACATTCCGGGCTGTTCCCTGGAAGCCCCAGCTCTTCAGCAATGATGGCCGCCGAGAGAGCAGACCTGTCCCAGACACCCAGCACACCGTCAATCTCTTCTTTTTTCGCGATTTCTAGCAGCCTGTCTGTTTCATCACCATTTGCCGCATAAGTGCGGTCAGCCCTTGTGATTGTTACGTCATCCTCACGTCTGACACAGGCAACCGTTTGAAATCCAAGCTCTCTTGCCGTGTCCACTGCTGTGATAAGACGTCCTTCCAGAGATGCGGATATGATCATGATCTTCTTACTCATCTGTTTTTCCTGCTTTCTTTACTTTTCATGTCTGGCATTCACGAAGGTGATCGACTCATATAATTATCTATCACTTCCTGCTTTAATAAAGTGGAACTGATATCCGGCGTTCTTTTCAGGCGGATGACAGATTTGCCATGATCATGGCACCACTTTTTAATGACATCAAAACGCCCGCCTGTATGATGCTCTCCCAGGGCCAGGATATCAAAATCTGTTATTTCCATTGTGGCAGGACAAAGTGTATCATATACGAAAACCTCATCCACAATCCGTAGGGCTTCTATCATCTCCCTGCGTTCCTCAGCAGTATAGAATATACTCTGGTCCGGCTTCAGTCTCGCCGCATATTCACTGCTTTGTATGCCCACGATCAGGTAATCTCC
>CADBME010000008.1 GCA_902795715.1 uncultured Lachnospiraceae bacterium
AAGATCCCGAATATGATAATAAGTTTTATGATCTCTTCAGGAAATACTATGCAAATATGCTTGAAAAGAGCTTGTGTACAGAGGAAGAGATAAATTTTGTAAATAAATATACAATGGAACCTTTTTGGGTCTTAAGCTTACCAGGCATGTTTGGGCAATCATTTAAAGAAGCGGAGAAGACTCGGATTGATTATTTTCTCGTCATCATTGATAAGGTTGGAATGTTTGATGACTGTGAAAATCTTTTCGGGCCTGAAAGGGCATCGGATATTATAAAAACTATGTATTTTACAACACTGAATATTCAGAATGATCGGTACAGAGTTGAGGTCTTAGGAAAAACGTCCCTGTTGCCTAAAATAAAGGAGAGAAAAAAGAAAAAATCCTTGTTAAATCAGCAAAAAAGATAAGTTAAGCCTCGGAAAGATCCGGGGCTTTTTTGATGGGAGGAACCATAAATTATAGAGTCTGTTTAACGAGAAGAATGAAAGCGGCCGACCTAAAGAAAAGAAAGAATAAGAGGAACTGCCCTTCCTTTTCCAATGGTTAATTCTTGCAAATCTGAAGAAGTTAGAATATATTATTATTTGGGTTTTGTAAATAAACCATAATGACGAATCCCGGCGTCTATGACAAATAACACTATACTATACAATAGGAGAGAAGCAGGAATGAAATGTATAATGGAAAATAAGCAACTGATTATCTATTTGGAAGGTCGTATTGATTCAAATAATGCACCTATCCTGGAAAGGGATATTATTTCCCATATGAATGCCCATCCCGAAGCGGATTTATCCATAGATGCGTCTGACCTGGAGTACATTTCTTCCGCCGGGCTTCGGATTCTTATGAAGCTTCGTAAAAAGACAGGGAAGGCTTTCCCTGTTTTGAATGTATCTCCCGAGGTCTATGATATATTCCAGGTAACAGGCTTTACCGAGCTCTTTGACATCCGTAAGCGGCTGCGCCAGGTCAGTATTGAGGGGTGTGAACTGATCGGTCAGGGAGGTAACGGAGCAGTCTATCGCCTGGATCCGGAAACCATCCTGAAGCTCTATAATAAAGGCACTTCCCTGGAGAAGATTGCACTTGAAAAGACATACGCGACAGCAGCTTTTACCGCCGGCCTGCCTTGTGCCATAGCCTACGATACGGTCCAGTCCGGTGATCAGTATGGTATCGTCTTTGAACTGCTGAATGCGGTAACGGTTGGCAAGGCAGTAGACCAAAACCCTGATTTGATTCCAAAGATGGGAGAGTCTATGGGTCATCTTCTCAAGCAGCTTCATACCACAGAGATGCCGGATGGCGTGCTGCCCAAAATGACAGATAAAGTGACCGAGTGGATTGACTATCTGGAAGAAGAATACCTTGACCATGAGGACGCTGAGCTGATGCGATCCGTGTTGGCAGCGATACCTGAAAAGAATACACTGGTACATGCGGATTTCCATGAGGGGAATGTCATGCTTCAAGGAGACGAATTGATCCTGATCGACCTGGATGACATATGTACCGGCAACCCCCTGTTTGACCTGATAGGCCATTACTCAGGACATGTGTTGGCTGCAAAAACAGCTCCTGAAGCTATCCGTGCTTCCAGCGGCATGAGCAAGGAAACTGTCCTTGCCATGTACAGACAAACCATAAAAGCCTACCTGGGCACAGATGATGAGCAGCAGTTGGCAGCTTACGAACAGCGCATGCAGCTGATGACCCTGTTTTTCACCCTGATTTATCTCGCAAAGGGTAAAGATTCAAAAAATCTGACCCCGGAGCGAGTACAAGGTATTATCCAACAAATCCTTCCACAATTTAGGCAGATGGCACCGATGATCTGCCAGATTGTTCAGGAGTAATCAAGCAGATGATCACTATGTTGATGGAACCCATGACGGGCTGTAAGAATAAGTAAGTGTATAAGAGGAGACGGTTCTCTTTTTCCAATGAGTGAAAGAAAACCGCCTCCTTTTGTTTTTTTCATCCGTGACACTTGTGTGACATAGCCTCTGTTATTCTGGCACCATCAAATAAAACAAAGGCACACAAACAGGTGCCAAAACGAAATAACAGAATTCCACAAAGA
>CADBME010000009.1 GCA_902795715.1 uncultured Lachnospiraceae bacterium
AATTCGATAAGTTTAAACAGGATACGCTGATGGAGATGCCCGGTCTCGCTAAAGACTGGAAAAGCATCAAGACCGCGCTTAAAACTGTTCTTGACTGACAGACATTTACAAAAGAAGAATGTCATGATATAATATTCAAAAATCGTAAAGGATGCGCCATTAATGCTTTACTTCGCTTCATTTGCATCATCAGTCGGGTCAACATCCCCGGCTTATTTGTGATGCTCATATAAGGCGAAGTAGAGAGAATTATCATGTATTCAACCGCTTGTCTTATACTGGGCAAGCGGTTTTTTATATGGCGCTGTACCCAAGTGGTTTAAGGGAGCGGCCTTGAAAGCCGTGAGGCAGGGTGACCTGTGCGTGCGTTCGAATCGCACCAGCGCCGCCATTTTTAATAAATCAGCATTACCACAGGAGGCAGATTATGACAGATATTGTAAAAATAATCTGTACGGATATTTTCGAAGATAACCCTCGGCATTTGGTTACCGGTATTCGTCCGGATCAGACGTTCTACTTCGAGAACGATTATACTTGTATTCCCAATGAATTTGGGTTAGCCCCCAAATACTTCCCGAAGATGTTTTTCACTGCTATTATTGGTTGTTTGGATGCTTTGATCAGCAACCATGTTGAGAATCCAGATGTCCGGTATTATCACTGGTACTTCAGCGTGTTCTATCGGAACAGTCAGCAAAAGTCTTTTTGCTTCACCGAGGCAGAAATCTCACATTATGCATCGGAACTAAAAAAGTTCTTGTATTATAACGACTTTCTCGATGACTATCACAGGAAACTGGATGACAAAAGATTCCTGGTAACTTCCACTTCCGTTATTACTCTCCAGAACACTAGAGGGCAAATTGCTAAAGGGTATGTTCTGCTTGATGAGTTCTTTGAACGTTGCTCCAGTACATACAACAAGGCAGATTTTAACAGCGCAAATTATACGATGTCCTATGAGGAGGACGGCAGTCTCATATTTGAACTGAAAAACGACGCTAAGGAGAATTTGACTGTAAAGATCAATGCGGACGGTTTCATCCAATCAGACGGATGCATCCCCTATATCGGTCTTCTCAAACAGAAAGGCGTCCGGGTAATCTCCCCGCAGTGTGATACCAGTAAAGATGTTATGCCATTCATGACCGCTGATGACTATATCAAATATCATGATCCTCGATATCTGTTATCACTATCAGAGCAGTCTTTTTCCTTTGAAAATGAGGAAGAATATGAAACTTTTCTGAAATACTATCAGAGCAGCGGAAAAGTCGAGTGGCTCAAAGATGATGAATATGCTGCTCTTTACAAGCAGGCATATAAAAACGTTGGCAACCGCAAGTTTTCAGAAGCCCTGCTACAGCTTCAGGACTGCCTGGTAATAAACCCAATTGCAATAGCAGCCCGTTTTGAGATGGTAAACTGTTATATCGGTTTAAAGAATTATGCGGAAGCAAAAAAATGCCTTGTGATTCTGAGCCGGCTTATAAAGGATGACGAGGACAAAGCCAAATTATACAGGCTGTTTGGGTATATTTTTATGGAAGAAAAGGAGTATCCCGCAGCTTATGTATGTTATCGGCAAAGCTTAGAGGTTTGCTATACTAAGAACGAGTATGCAATACAGCAAATGATCTGGGCAGAGAAAACTGAACGTGAACTACAAGAAAAGCGGAAGCCGTACAAACAATACACTGTGCAATGGTGGCAAGACATAGAGAGTAGTTTGAAGTATTACAGGATTCCGTTTTTGAAGCGGTGGTAAAGGAGACCGTTATGTCAGACAAATTAAGAACGCATGAATTCGTCAGGGCAGAACCTGAGTATCTGACAATGAGCAGTGAGGAAATCGACGAGGCTCTGCACAGTCTGGGTAGGTCTGTTGTTGACGCAAGAAGCCGTATGATGGCCAGCTGTTATATAATGGCTCCTGACGTTTGGTATGAGTATTTTACAAAATGTGATGGCTGCGGTGGGAATTGTGCAATGTTTGTGAATCACGGCAGCGATGATGAAACGCCCGACATAATTCCTCGTTACAAGGCACTTGCGGAAAGCTTCCAGAAACTTGGCTATGAGGCTGAAGTGCGTTGTTATTGCGAGAAGTGTGTTAAAGAGTTCCCAGACAAGCTTGCACCAATCGTTTTCTCCTTCCGGGCGGAAGGGATGAAGGAGCCAGTATTGAGTTATCCGGAAGACACTGAATATGAAGATTATAAGTATCAGCAGGCTTTGCGATTCCTGAGAGGTCTCAAGACAGCAGGTACCTTTGATGCTTTAACTCCAGAATCTATGTTCGACAGCGAGCGTGAGAATAGTGAACGCAGAGACTATGCTGAAAATATAAGGTCAATTATCGGACCAGCGCCACAACATAATAAACCCGGCTATGATAGTCGCCCCGGTCTGCATGAACGTGCGAAAAACAATAAGGAGTTTCCCATTTGATGGATAGAATACCTGATTTCGCAGCATTAGAGTTAACATACCGTTGCAATCATCTCTGCATTTTCTGTTCCTGCCCATGGGAGTCGGAAGAAACATATAAAAAAGACGAGATGGGTACAGCGGAGTGGCTGCATGTAATCGATGTCCTTCTTGAGCATGGCATCCGAGCGTTATCCCTCACTGGTGGCGAAGCTGTTCTCAGGGAAGACCTTAAGGCTATTATTTCATATATCTATGATCAAGGAATCCCGTTTAATATGATCTCTAACGGCCGGGCCATTGATGATGATTTTCTGGATTTCCTTGCTGGTAAAAAAGGTTCGATTGGAATCAGTGTTCCGGGTATTGATACGTTTCAGGATCATACCGGCGTGGATAATGTGAAACATACTCTGGAGCTATTTCGAAAAACTAAGGCAAGGGGCATCAATGCCACGGCGAATATCACAGTTACCAAGAAGAACATCTCTGAACTGTACCGAAATATTGCCCTTCCCTTGCTCTACGGTGCGGACTATATCCTGTTGAACCGGTTTTTACCTGGGGGCCGGGGTCTAGGTAATACGGAATTCCTGTTGTCGATAGATGAACTGAACCATATGCTGGACGTGGCGGAAGAAGTTCTGGAGAAAGCCGGACGTTATGGTCATGTCGGTACAGAACTGCCTTTGTGTGTGATTAAGAATCCCGCAAAATACAGGAATCTTCAAATCGGCACAAACTGTGCCGCAGCCAAGAGCCTGATGATTGTTGATCCGAGCGGTTACATCAAAGTCTGCAATCATTCTCCTCACAAAGTATGTCGGTATGATGAGATTGATACCTTGGCAGAAAACAAGTATTGGACCGCATTCAGGAATCGTCAGTACTATCCAGAAATGTGTAGAGATTGCGATAAAAAAGAATATTGTGATGGTGGCTGCAGAGAAGCAGCGCATGTATATACCGGCAGTTTTCTCGACCCCGATCCCTTGTTCGAATCACTCGGGGCTTAGGGAACGGTGTTTATCAACTGGAATTGAGGTTGTAATTATGTCTCTTATGCCCGTCTATGAAGTTGAGGGTTTCACCTTTGATAACTATATCACGGTGCCAAGCAATACTGAGGCTTTCGAAGCTGC
>CADBME010000010.1 GCA_902795715.1 uncultured Lachnospiraceae bacterium
TAGGAGCGAAGGCGCAGTTTGCCTATATCATGAACCAGCCCGGCTACGGCCAGATCATAACACTGTTCATTTGGCAGTTCCATTTCCTTGCCGATCAGATAAGCAAGATTACTCACGATCATACCGTGAAGCAGATGATCCCCCAGAGAATCCTGCAGCGATGTCTCCAGCTCATGAACCCATTGATTCTCCAGCATTCTCTTATCCTCCTGTTCTCATATTTTTATCCAGATAGGGACGTTTTCGGTCGATCATTTCGTCAATTCTGGCAATATAGTGCTCCAGGCTCTTGACGTTCTCTGTGCGTTCGATCCTGTTTTCCCGGGGAAAATAATACTTGGTCGAGGCCCCGGCCCCGCAGGCGATGATGTCCTGCTTTTCTTCCATGATCAGGATATTGTAGAGACATTCCCTGCCCGGTATGCAGTATCCGATATTTTCCAGATTGCCCGGTATATTTTTCTGCCGGTACATATAGTAGGGAGACATGCCCATTTTCCGGGCATAGGAGTCCACCAGGGTCATCATCTGGTTGGTTGACCCCCGGATCAGACCCCGGTATCGGTCCATCTCAATGTTCAGATTGGCTGCCCGCTTGATGGCCAGGGAGTGGACAGTCAGGCTCTCCGGATTCAGGCGAAAGATTCCGTCCAGAGTGCTCTCCAGCTCCCGGATTCCTTCTCCCGGCAGGCCCGTGATCATGTCCATATTGATGTTATCAAAACCCTTTTCCCGGGCCATGACAAAGGCTTCTTCTGTCTGTCTTACCGTATGTTTCCTTCCGATAAGATCCAGAGTTTTCTGGTGCATGGTCTGGGGATTGATGGAAATCCGGCTGACAGAAGCATCCTTAAGAATCTGAAGCTTGCCGGGTGTGACACTATCCGGTCTTCCGGCCTCCACCGTAAATTCCCGAACCTGGGATACCGGAAATAATTCATGGATTTTTTCCATGAGCATGGCAAGCGATGCCTGATCTAAGGCTGTTGGAGTCCCTCCTCCGACATAGATGGAGGTCAGCTTTCTGTCTTTCAGGACCCGGGCCACATAGGCCATCTCCAAAAAGAGGGCTTTAAGATAATCCGGTATCTTATCTCCAAACCGTTCTGCGGGAAATGATGTAAAGGAACAATAAAGGCAGGTGGTCGGGCAGAAAGGAATCCCTACATAGAGACTGTATTCGTCGGTATAGTCATGGCCATGAAGGATCTCTTTTTCCCTGGCTGCCACAGTCCTGCACAGGCGGGCTTTCTGGGCATCCGCCATATAGGTCCTGCAAAAGCGTTCTTCTAATACTTTCGGGTCTTCTTCTTCCTCCATCCAGGTCATAAATATCTTGGTGGGCCGGACGCCGGTCAGCGTGCCCCAGGGCAGCTCTTTGCCGGTATAGTCCCGAAAAAGACGATAGAGAAAGCGGCAGACCTTGTTCCGGTAGAGCCCGTGATCCCGGTATTCGCAGACCAGCTCTCTTTCTACGCTATTTCCGTCCGGAATCAGATCAGACAGGAGAACCATATCTCCGGGAATCCTCCGGTCCACATAGGCGTCACAGACCCGGCCCAGGATTCGTCCCTCCTCATAGTGAAGCTTAAAAAGGATAACCTTCTCCCGGTCCGGCTCATCTTCTCCATCTTCCATCTTACCTTCCGGGAATTCTGCATTCAAAAAAGGCCCGGACGGATCCTTCATGCCGGAAGCACTTTCTGATGAAATGTTTTTGCCTGATGCCATTGTCCAGGCATCTGCATCACCCTCAGGGGCAAGCTCCCTGATTTTTTCTCCCTGAAGGAATGCCAGGGCAATTGCCCTGACATCGTAATCGTATTCATGGTCATTTTGCAGCAAATAGATCATTACAGGTATCTTTCTAAGCCTTCCGAGGAAGGATTCTCCACAAAGGGATTGGTTTTTCTTTCATAGCCGATGGTGGTCTCCGGTCCGTGCCCGGGGAATACGTGAACTTCATCGGGAAGCTTCATGAGGATGTCGTTGAGAGAACGAATCAGAGTGGCACCGTCCCCGGTGGGGAAGTCCGACCGGCCTATGCTGCCTGCAAAAAGGGTATCGCCGGAGAATAACCAGCCTTCTTCCTTAAAATAAAAGCAGCAGCTTCCTACAGTGTGTCCCGGTGTATAGATACACTGGCACTTGTGGGCACTGGTCACCTCAAAAATCTGCCGGTCATCCATCATCATATTGGCGTGGGTCGTGTAAGGGGTTCCGAACATGTCGCTCAGATTGTAGTGTGAGACCATGAGGACTTCCTGCTCCGGTTTGGCTGCATAGACCCGGAGTTTCCAGGAGTCGTAGTGTTCTCTGAGGCCCTCCAGACCTCCGATATGGTCATGGTGGCCGTGAGTCAGAAGGACACAATCCAAAGTATAGCCACCCTTTTCAAGGTATTTGATCAGTTCATCTGCGCTGCCCGCCGGATCGATGATAATAGCTTCCTTAATCTCATCGTCCGTCAGGATATAGGTATTGGTATCAATCGGTCCAAGCTGTGCAACCGCAATCTTTAATGTTCCCATCATATCCTCCCATACACAATCATATGCATATTTTTTCTATAATCACTTCAACAAAATGAATCTCTATCCGGCCGCTCTCTCCACGGCCACAACACTTTCGATACTCTTTAGTCTGGAAATGATCCGTCCCAGCTGTTCCACGCTACCGGTTTCAAATGACAGGCGGAAAGTGGCCATATCATGTTTGTTGACCCGGGTCTGCAGGGACTTGATATCGATATCAAGTTCCATAAATACCTTGGAAATGTCGAGCAGGATACCGGTCCGGTTTTTGGCATAGAGGGAGACTTCCGTCAGGTAGAGTTCATTCTGGTCTGCTGCCGCTCCCTCTTCCCACTCTGCTTCGATCAGCCGGCTGCGTTCTATCTCCGGCATGTTAATCACATTGATACAGTCCTTGCGATGAATCGATATTCCACGTCCTCTGGTGATAAAGCCCACAATCTTATCTCCCGGCACCGGACTGCAGCACTTGGAGAAACGGACGGACACATCATGGATGCCCTTTACGGTGATTCCGGACTTGCTGTGGATTTTCTCCGGCCTCTTTGCCTTTTCCTTCTCTTTTTCTTTGATGGCCTTGAGGGTTTCCTCGTCCGTCAGGGCCTTCTTATGGTCTTTTTCATATTCTTCCAGCAGCTTATTGACAACCTGACCTTCCTTAAGGCCTCCGTGTCCTACAGCTGCGAGAACGGAATCCCAGGTCTTGAGTCCGTATTTTTTCATACAGACCTTCTGGTATTCCGGCTTCATCACCTCGGCCTGGTCTATTCCCTTTGCCTTGAAATACCGGTCCACCAGCTCTTTGCCCCGGGCAATGTTTTCCTCTTTAAACTGGCTCTTAAACCACTGGTTGATCTTAGTCCTGGCCTGGGAACTCTTAACGATGTTAAGCCAGTCCCGGCTGGGCCCGGTTGAGTTCTGGGATGTGATGATCGACACCCGGTCTCCGGACTGGAGGGTGTAGTTAATCGGCACCTGACGGCCATTGACTCTGGCTCCCACCATGCGGTTTCCGACGGCTGTGTGGATCATATAGGCAAAGTCAATAGGTGTGGATCCTGCCGGAAGGGCTTTCACGTCACCCTGGGGTGTAAAGCAGTAAACCTTCTCCGCAAAGAGATCCAGATCGGTTTTCAGGGCTGCCAGAAACTCCCGGTTGTCGGACATATCCTGCTGCCATTCCAGAATCTGGCGCAGCCAGGACAGTTTTTCTTCTTCCTTGTTAATATTTCCGCCGCCTTCTTTATATTTCCAGTGGGCGGCAATACCATACTCGGCGATCCGGTGCATCTCATAGGTCCGGATCTGGATTTCAAAGGGCAGACCGTGGGACCCGATCAGGGTGGTGTGGAGAGACTGATACATATTCTCCTTGGGCATGGCTATGTAATCTTTAAAGCGTCCGGGAATAGGTGTATACATCTCATGAATCACACCCAGGACGGCATAACAGTCCCGGACTGTTCCCACCTTAACCCGGATGGCAAAGATATCATAGATCTGGTCCATGGTCTTGTTCTGATTGCGCATTTTTTTGTAAATGCTGAAGAGATGTTTGACCCTGCCACTGATCTCCGCATCGATTCCGGCATCCCGGATATGTTCTCCTACGTCTTCTTTTATGGACTGGATAAAAGTCTCACGGTTTTCTTTCTTTTCCTCGAGCTGTCTGGTCAGATCTTCATATACTTCCGGCTCAAGATATTTGAGAGCCAGATCATCCAGCTCGGTCTTGATCTTGGATATACCCAGCCTGTGGGCGATCGGCGCGTAGATATCCATGGTTTCCCTGGATTTCTCTTTCTGTTTTTCCGGCTTCATATACTGGAGGGTCCTCATATTGTGGAGCCGGTCGGCCAGCTTGATCAGAATAACCCGGATATCTTTGGCCATGGCCAGAAACATTTTTCTGAGGTTCTCCGCCTGGATATCCATCTTGTCCTGGGAATAATCCAGCTGTCCCAGCTTGGTCACTCCATTGACGATCAGGGCCACTTCATCGTTGAATTCCTCTTTCAGTTCATCCAGGGTGCAGATGGTATCTTCCACCACATCGTGAAGAATTCCGGAAATAATGGTTTCCTTATCAAGCTCCAGTTCCGCTAAAATGATGGCCACGCAGAGAGGGTGGATGATGTAGGGCTCACCGGATTTGCGAAGCTGGCCCCTGTGGGCTTCATCCGCCAGATGGTAAGCCTTCTCCACAAGGGACAGATCTGTGGACGGATGGTATTCCCGAATGGTATCGATCAATTTCTGATAGAGCACATCCGGATCTGTAAAATCCGCCGGCTTACTGATCTCTCTTTCAGTCCTTTTTATCTTTTGTTGTAATGCATCCACAGATTCTCACCCTCTTTTTTCTTTAGTATATGCAAGACTCTCTCTTTCTCTCCCCCTAGAGAAGGGATGATCAGATAGAAGCTGATTTACCGGTACTCGCTCTTTTTGGACTCGCAGTAGGCACAGCGGTAGATTCTGTTCTCCTCATCAGTCAGAACAAAGACCTGATCAAGGCTGTCGTCTACTGAAGTGATGCAGCGCGGGTTTTTGCAGCGTATGATATTGACTATTTTTTTAGGAAGTGCAAGATGGTCCTTGCGGACAATTCTGGAATCCTTGATATAGCACACTGTGATTCCCGGATCAATATATCCCAGAACATCCAGGTTTACATCGAACTCATCGGCAATCTTTATAATATCTTTTCTTCCCATCTTATTGCTTGTTACATTTTTTATGATAGCCACACTGCAGTCAAGGTCGTCAAGCCCCAGATAATTATAGATCTGCATGCTTTTCCCTGCTCTGATGTGGTCGAGTACGATTCCGTTTTTAATGCTATCTATTTTCATTTACATCCACCTCCAACAGGGAAAGAATCAATGCCATTCGAATATATTTTCCATAAAGGGTCTGGCGGAAATAGCAGGCCCTGGGGTCCTCATCCACCTTGGTGGAAATCTCATTAACCCTGGGAAGGGGATGCATGATGCAGAGGTCTTCCTTTGCCGTAGTCAGCTTCTTTTCGTCAAGGATAAAGCTGTCTTTCAGGCGTACATAGTCTGCTTCATTGAAGAAACGTTCCCTCTGAACCCTGGTCATATAGAGGATGTCAAGCTCCGGCATGACCTCCTCCATGGTCCGGACTTCCCGGTAAGGAATCTCTTTTTTCTCAAAGACATCCCGGATGATGTATTCGGGAAGACGGAGCTCTTCAGGGGAAATCATGATAAAATGTATGTTCTCATAGCGGGACATGGCCTTGATCAGGGAATGGACCGTCCGGCCAAACTTGAGGTCTCCGCAGAGGCCGATGGTCAGGTCATGAAGGCGACCCTTCTCCTGGTGAATGGTCAGGATATCGGTCAGGGTCTGGGTGGGATGGTTGTGGCCTCCGTCTCCGGCATTGATCACAGGCACACCGGACTTCATGGATGCTGCCAGGGGAGCACCCTCCTTGGGATGGCGCATGGCAATGATATCCGCATAGCCGGATACAACCCGGATGGTATCTCCTACGCTCTCTCCCTTGGAAGCAGAAGAAGAATCTGCAGATGAAAATCCCAGAACACTTCCGCCGAGCTCCAGCATGGCAGCCTCAAAGCTCAGCCTGGTTCTTGTGCTGGGTTCAAAAAAAAGTGTGGCCAGCTTTTTATACCGGCAGAGGTCCCTGTATTTTTCTCCATTGAGGATAATATCATCGGCCACCTCAATCAATCGGTCGATTTCTTCTACTGACAAATCCATAGGATCAATAAGATGTCTCATAGCCTTTCTTCCTCCTGTTTTTTCATTTCCCCCCTGTGAAACAGACCTTTGGCCTGTTCTCTTTTTATCGGAATCGTCTCAACGAGATGCAGAAAAAGATGTACCGGGCACCTGTGGGTCTTCCTGCGACCCGGCTACCAGGCCGGTCGGAAAGCTGTCCCTTTCTCAACCATGAATAAAGGATGATAGGATACCTTGGCCTGGCGCAGACCCTCCTCACCGGAATCGTCTTCCCGGTTTACATAGAGACAATCGCCAGCCTCATGCTCGAGGAACTGCTGGTTTATGATGGCATAGGCGCCGGGAACATGAGAAAATGCCTTTTCGATGTGGACGACAAAAGTGTCACTGTTTATCTTTTCTCCTATGGTAAAGGCCACGATCTTTCCTCCGGCCCTTACGGCACCGCCTTTTTGTCCCAGCATTTCCAGTTTGAGCAGATAATTCCTTGCTACACAGGATTCCGCATGCTTCTCGATATCTTCTTCCACACTGTTAATCTTCTTCCACTCCCTAAGCATATCCAGGCACTCCTGGAGATTGTCCTTGCTAATGGGCTCGTAGGACCACTCCGGATAGGCCCGCTTAAATTTATTGACGTGGTTTTTCTTTCCGTGATATTTTCTCCCACTGAGACGTACCAGTTTCTCCCTCTCATAGATATAATCTTCCACATCCCGGCTGTAAGAAATCCGGTAAAGGGAAGGCCGGTGACTTTCGAACCATGCTTCATTTTCCCTGCTGACACAATAAAAACGAACCGGTATGCCCCTTTCTTTACAATATGATTCAATCTCGGCGACAGCACTTTCCGGGTCTCCGGATCCGATCGGAAAATAAAATCCGGGCTGATCTTCCCCTGAGTTGGTCCGGATGATCAGCATTCCCCCGAACTCAGTCCAGGTCAGATCGTAATGGGCCGCCCAGAGGAAATTGGTAGAAAAACACATGTCGCAGCTTCGGGAATCGGCTTCCTTGAAATATTGATCGAATGTCTCTTTATCTTCCGCCCTTATCGGGTGAAATTCCATATACTATACCTCTTTTCTACTGTATGCTCTCCGCAGCAGGCCTCTTATCCGGACCTTTCATCAAAGAATCATCCGCCGGCTGCCTTTTTCTTTTATATTTCCAAGAGGGGTTCCCCTTTCGGAAATGACAGTCTTCATATAAAAGAACCACGAATCCGTATTCACTATCCGCAAACTCCGATTCATGGTTCCATAATCTGCAGCAGGCGATACGGTCTCTATTCTGCCTTTATCGTCTACTATAATACAAGTTATAACAATGTTTCAAGGTTTTTTCGAACAGCCTTGATAAAATCCCCGCTGCTGACCTTCTGCGGGTCCGGCAAAGTCGTAATCAGGGCCAGATCTCCGGTCATGATCCCGCTCTCGATGGTGGCGATGGTAGCCTTCTCCAGCTTATCGGAAAAGTCAACCAGTTCCCTGATCTTATCCAGCTTTCCTCTCTTGCGGAGGGCACCTGTCCAGGCAAATATGGTTGCCACGGAATTGGTGGAAGTCTCCTCCCCTTTCAGATGCTTGTAGTAATGCCTCTGGACAGTACCGTGTGCCGCTTCGTATTCCGTAGTCCCATCCGGGGCAACCAGAACCGAAGTCATCATGGCCAGGGAACCGAAAGCCGTTGCTACCATATCACTCATCACATCGCCGTCGTAGTTCTTGCAGGCCCAGATAAAGCCCCCTTCCGAACGGATGACCCTGGCTACCGCGTCGTCAATCAGGGTATAGAAATACTCGATTCCCGCATGATCGTATTTGTCCTTATATTCCCGGTCAAATATTTCCTGGAAAATATCTTTGAAGGTGTGGTCATACTGCTTGGAGATGGTGTCTTTGGTAGAAAACCAGAGATCCTGGCCCGTCTCAAGCGCATAGTTAAAGCAGGAACGGGCAAAGCTTTCGATGGATCCGTTCAGATTGTGCATACCCTGGACGATTCCCGGACCGTCAAATTCATGAATCAGGGTCCTCTGCTCACTTCCATCTTCCCCGGTAAAGACGATCTCGGCCTTTCCGGGGCCCGGAATCTTCATCTCCGAAGCCTTGTAGACATCGCCGTAGGCATGACGGGCGATGGTGATGGGCTTCTTCCAGGTACGAACGGTGGGCTCGATTCCTTTTACGATGATGGGAGCACGGAAAACGGTGCCATCAAGAATCGCACGGATAGTCCCGTTTGGACTTTTGTACATTTCCTTCAGTCCGTATTCTTCCACACGAGCCGCATTGGGAGTAATGGTAGCGCATTTT
Organism: uncultured Lachnospiraceae bacterium; assembly: GCA_902795715.1. The sequence continues at coordinate 8,585 of CADBME010000010.1, forward strand.
ACTGCAACTCCATATTTGCGGGTTGCCTCTGCGGAATCGATGGTCACCTGATCCCCCGTCTCATCCCGGTGTTTCAAGCCGAGATCATAGTATTCTGTCTTCAAATCGATAAAGGGAAGCAGCAGCTCATCCTTGATCATCTTCCACAGAATCCTTGTCATCTCATCCCCGTCCATCTCAACGAGGGGTGTTGTCATCTTAATTCGATCCATTCCCTTCTCCCTTCCTGTCCTTTTTATCCTTCGTCTTCTAAATCAATCGATATTTATGTGGGTCTTCCTCTTCACACAGCTTTACAATTCCCTGCTGTCCAAAACAATGGTAAAGGGGCCTTCATTCTGAATGGAAACCTTCATTACAGCCCCGAAGATTCCATGGTCTACCTTGCGGACCTCCTTTCGGCAGGCGGCGATAAAGTCTTCGTACATGGCCTCTGCCTTATCCGGACTTCCCGCATGGAAAAAGCTGGGTCTTCTTCCCTTTTTGCAGTCGGCAAGAAGGGTGAACTGGGAAATGACCAGCATCTCCCCATCCACATCAAGGATGGAGAGGTTGGTCTTACCCTCTGCGTCATCAAAAATCCTAAGACCCACAATCTTTCTTACCAGGATATCCAGGTCCTTTTTTTCATCATCCTGTCCGACACCCAGGAGAACAACCAGCCCCTTGCCGATGCTGCCAACCACCCGGCCGTCCACGGAGACCGATCCCTCGGACACTCTCTGTAAAACTGCCTTCATCAGCCGATCACATCTTTCATGGTGTAAAGGCCTGCCGGCTTATCTGCAAGGAATCGGGCTGCAGCGATGGCGCCTTTTCCGAAAATAGCTCTGGAATAAGCGGTATGCTTAAGTTCCACAATCTCATCGGTTCCTGCGAAAATCACTTCGTGATCACCTACGATGGTTCCGCCCCGGACTGCTGAGATTCCAATCTCTGCTGCCGGACGCTTCATCCTGCGGTCGCTCCGGTTGTAGACATATTCATAATCATCATCCAGAGCTTCCTGTATGGCATCGGCCAGTGCAAGGGCGGTTCCGGAGGGAGCATCCAGTTTTCTCCTGTGGTGTTTTTCCACAATCTCCATATCAAATCCGGCCTTAGCCAGGACACGGGCTGCAACTCCTACCAGTTTTAAAAGAGTATTTACACCCAGGGACATATTGGCTGACCGGAGAATGGCGGTTTTTTTGCTGCATTCCTCCAGAAAGGCCAGCTGGTCCTCACTGAGACCGGTCGTACACTCTACCAGTGGTATGGCATGTTCTGCCGCGTAGGAAAGAACACCATTTACGGCAGGGGCGGCTGAAAAGTCTACCACAACATCGGCCTCCACATGGCAGGCATCCAGAGAATCAAAGACCGGATATCCTTCATTGCCGCTTGTCACAGCATCCACACCGGCTGCTATGGTCACATCTTCCATATCCTTTACCAGGTCTGAGATCACCTTTCCCATCTGGCCATTACATCCAAACATAAGTATTTTTACCATTTTCAGATTTACACCTCCGTAAAAGACCCGCCTCCCTGTAAGAGAAGCGGGTTCCCTGTCACTTCATCGCTATATGTTCAAAACCCGTCTGAAGAAAGCATTCTCTGCAAAAAGGAGAATTATTTCAGTATTCCTGCCTCGATCATAGCCTTCTTAAGCCGTTCTGTGTGGTCCGGCTCCATTTCGGTAAGAGGACGGCGCAGATAGGGACCGCAGAAGCCCATAAGCTCAAGGGCTTTCTTCACAGGAATCGGATTCACCTCGCAGAAAAGAGAACTGATCAGTTCCGTATACTGGACCTGAAGATCTCTGGCTGTGTCCACATTTCCTTCAAAATACTCGGCACAAATCCTGTGGGTCTGCTCAGGGGCAATATTGGAAAGGACGGAAATCACTCCCTTTCCTCCTATGGAAAGGATAGGAACGATGATATCATCATTTCCGGAATAAAGATCGATATCTCCCTGGCTCTCATACATTACTCTTGTGGCAAAAGCCAGACTGCCGGTTGCTTCCTTGACTCCCACGATATTATCGACATCCCTGACCAGAGAGGCAATGGTCGACGCCTCAAGTCCGCAGCCGGTACGGCCGGGTATATTGTAAAGGATTACAGGCAGATTGGTATGTCTGGCAACATAGGTAAAATGCTCGGTCAAACCTTTCTGTGTAGCCTTATTGTAGTAGGGCGTCACGATCAGGGCTGCATCTGCCCCTGCCATCTCGGCCTGCTTGGTAAGATAGGCTGCTGTTCTCGAATCGTTGGATCCTGTTCCGGCTACAACGGGAACCCGTTTTTTCACCCGGTTGACGCAATAACGAATTACCGCGATATGCTCCTCGTGATTCAAAGTGGAGGCTTCTCCCGTTGTGCCGCATACGATGATGGCATCTGTTTTGTTTTCAATCTGATAATCGATCAGTTTGCCGAATCTGTCATAATCTACATTATAGTTTTCATCAAAGGGAGTTGCGATGGCAACACCTGCACCTGTAAAAACAGCCATAACTTCTTATCCTTTCTCTGGGGAATAAAACGTCGTAAAATAATAATTGCATCTTATCTTGTGTCACATATTTATGTCAGGATCGGAAGCATATCTTCCTTTATACTGTTGATCTGGTAAATACAGTCCGCATAATCGGCAATTTCATCCGGAAGATTCTGGCCCGTCAAAAGAACGGCCATGGTTTCTCTTCTCAGGGAGAGCAGGTCGATCAGTTCCTGAGCGGATATGATCTCATAGTGAATCAGTCCGAGAATATCATCCAGAATCAGGATATCACATTGGTCGGCGGTGATTACCTTTCGGGTATAGGCAAGAGCCGTCTTAATGTTAACCATTTGTTCCTTCTGTTCTTCCGGGGTCAGATCGCAGAACTCTATCTTGGTGGTCTCAAATCGAAAAATCTTAAGCTCTGGTTCCAGTTTTTTCAGAAGCTCCAGGGTATCCGAATGCTTTTTCTTTAAAAACTGCACCATGATAACCTGTTTGCCGGCTGCTGCGGCCCTTATGCCCAGCCCCAGAGAAGCCGTCGTTTTTCCGCGGCCGTTTCCGTAATAAACCTGTATACTTCCATCCATATTATGGTCTTCCTCATTTCCTCTTTTGTTTTTAGCAACCACAGCCGTCTGGCTGTTCCGGTTTCCGGACAGAATATGCCGGAACTTTTTAAGGTCGGGAACAAGATGAGAATACATAAAAATGAAATTTGACCTTGAAAAGTATCATACCATAATTCTTCATAAAAATCTATAGAACGATGGATTCAATCTGATAATCTTATCATCCAGCCTGTCTTTTTACTGGCCGAAAAATCGAATCTCTTCATCCTGACCCAGAACCATAAATCCGTCATAGCCCTGCTGTTCCAGGCGATTGAGAAACTTGCCCATCTTTTTGGGTCTCAGGAAAAGGGCGACCTCATAGTCATCCCGCAGAGACTCGGCTTTGCTGATAGCTTCCCCGATCTTTTCCTCATCATAGAGGAGAACCACCCTTTTTGACCTGCCGGAAATCAGAGTCTTTCTCTCCTGCAGGATACTGTAAATCCTCTCAAATCCGATAGAGAAACCCACGGCAGGCACGGGATTTTTGACAAACTTGCCAATCAGATTATCATAGCGGCCTCCTCCGGCGATGGAGGACTTGAATTCCATGGACTCCACCTCGAAAACCGTGCCGGTGTAATAACCCTGGCCACGGACCAGGGTCATATCAAAGACCACCTGGTATTTGTCCAGAGAAAGACTGTTTGAAACTTGGATAATGTGAGCCAGACTGTCTATATAGTCCGTATTTTTTACGATACCGCGAATATAATCCAGGGAGAAGGGAGCATGATCCAGGAAGTCCATAAAAGAATCAATGATAGATGCGTCGAATTCCTTATCGGTAAGTTCCTTTTTTACCCCTTCCTTTTTTATTTTATCCAGCTTATCAAAGGTGATGCATACCGAATCCAGGTCCTTTTCCTCAAAACCGATGGAAACAAGAACTTCCCTGAGGACTCTCCGGTCGTTGACTTTAACCCGGAACTTGTCGATGCCGATTGCCAGGAGAGCCTTTGCCGTAGTGTGAATCAGTTCGATCTCGCAGGTCGGAGACTCTGATCCAAGAATATCGATATCACACTGCATAAACTCCCGCAATCTCCCCTTTTGGGGACGTTCCGCCCGATAAACCCTGTCCATCTGAATCACTTTAAAAGGATTGGGCAGATTGGCCTGATTGTGAGCATAATAGCGGCAAAGGGGCAGAGTCAGATCATAGCGCAATCCCATGTCCGCCAGTTGATCCGGCTGGCCCGAGGCGACTGCCTGGTCAAGCTTGTCTCCCCGCTTCAAAATCTTGAAAATCAGATTCAGATTATCCCCTCCGTCACTCTTGTCCAGGTTCTCAATGTCTTCAATCACCGGTGTGGTGATTCTGGAAAATCCGCTTCTCTCATAAACAGCACTGATTTCCCTCTGCAGATAATCCCGCAGCCTGGCCTGGTCCGGCAAATAATCATTAGTTCCTTTGACGGGCTGAATTCTCATAATAATAGCTCCTTCCCTCTGCCACCTTACCGTAGTGGAAACCAACCGTCTCCAGTTCCTCCAGTGTATTAATAGAAACCTCAAAGGTTTCCCGGATCACAAAAGTCTGGTCATCCAGCCGTTTCCTGTACTTTCTGCTCTGTATGCGCCCCCACAGGCGAATATGGGACCCGACTCCCAGGGAACAGGCAAATCTGGCATCCCGCCCCCAGCATATACAGGGAATGTAATCCGTCTTTCTGTACTCCCGGTTTACAGCCACATTGAGCTCACAGATCTCCTTCCCCTTGGGGGTGGTTCTGAAAACCGGTTCCTTGCAGAGATAGCCATTCAGATAGATCATATTGGACGGGGTCGTTTCTTCATCCGTAAAAGCGTAGTCCCTGACATGAAGATACAGGATCAGATGGCTGTGATCATTGATATGGCGGTTATAAGAACGGAACTGGCCGTTGACGCTGATCTGCTGACCCACATAGGACTGGCCCACATCGATCATTTTCTCCGAAAAAAGAAGGGGAACCAGATCACAGGCATCACTTAACCGGTTAGAACGGACTCTGACTGTGTAAAACTTCTCACCGCGAATCATGTGACTGAATTCAAATCCGGATTCGATCACCCCGGAAACCTCTGCATAATTATTCTTAATATGTTCATATAACATGGTATTCATCCTCCTGCATTTCCACTCCGGATCCGGGAATGACTTCATGCAGGCTGATGGAAAACAAGCTTAAGTATAATGATTCCTTTATGAAAAGTCAACTCTTAAAGCCCGCAGTCTGCCCCAATACCCGGCATATGGAAATAAAAATCTTGTAGGTTTTTTCTATTTATGTTATGGTAACTATTCAGAGCCCGGTCTGACAGGCTAAAGCCCGGAAAAACAGACCGGCCACGGCTCATTCAATGAACTATTTACTATGAGAAAGAAGGCTGACCTATGAAAATATCCCGCGAAGACGTCCGCAATGTGGCAATTATCGCCCATGTGGATCACGGAAAAACAACCCTGGTTGATGAATTACTGAAGCAGAGCGGAACATTCCGTAAAAATCAGGATGTCGGAGAAAGAGTCATGGATTCCAACGATCTGGAAAGAGAACGTGGAATTACCATTTTGTCAAAAAATACAGCGGTAAACTATCACGGAGTAAAAATCAATATCGTGGATACCCCCGGCCATGCAGATTTCGGAGGTGAAGTGGAACGTGTCCTGAAAATGGTAGATGGGGTCATTCTGGTGGTGGATGCTTTTGAAGGTCCCATGCCTCAGACCAAATTTGTGACCAAAAAGGCCCTGGAGCTGAATCTTCCCTTTATTGTATGTATCAATAAGATCGACCGGCCTGAATCCCGGCCGGAAGAGGTCATGGACGAAGTTCTGGAACTCTTTCTTGAACTTGATGCAGGGGATGAGCAGCTTGACAGTCCCTTTGTCTACGCATCGGCCAAGTCCGGTATCGCCATGCTGGAAATCGATGAACGCGGGACCGATATGGAGCCTCTTTTTGAAACGATCGTTAACTACGTTCCGGCTCCCGTGGGAGACCCGGATGCTGATACCCAGGTCCTGATCAGTACTATCGATTACAATGAATATGTAGGAAGAATCGGAGTGGGTAAAGTAGAAAACGGATCCCTGAGGGTCAATCAGGAAGTCCTCCTGGTCAATCATCATGACCCATCCGTACATAAAAAAGTAAAAATCAGCAATCTCTATGAATTCTCAGGTCTGGACAAGGTTGCGGTTTCCGAAGCTTCCGTAGGGTCCATTGTCGCCATTTCCGGTATCAGTGACATTCACATCGGAGATACCCTCTGTTCCCCGGACAATCCCCAGCCCATCCCCTTCCAGAAGATTTCAGAGCCGACCATCGCCATGCAATTTGTAGTCAACGACAGCCCCCTGGCGGGTCTGGAAGGAAAATACGTCACCTCAAGACACCTTCGCGACCGTCTTTTCCGGGAGTTGAACACGGATGTAAGCCTTCGGGTAGAGGAAATGGAATCGACCGATTCCTTCAAAGTTTCCGGCCGGGGCGAGCTGCATCTGTCTGTTCTGATCGAGACCATGAGAAGAGAAGGCTATGAATTTGCCGTCAGCAAAGCCGAGGTTCTCTATCGCAGCGATGAAAAGGGAAAGAAGACCGAACCCATGGAAATCGCTGTGATTGATGTTCCGGAAGAGTACTCCGGTACCGTCATCGAAAAGCTCAGCCAGAGAAAGGGCGAGCTGCAGAATATGTCCATGTCGGGAACCGGGTATACCAGACTGGAATTCTCCATCCCTTCCAGAGGACTGATCGGCTATCGGGGTGAATTCCTCACCGATACCAAGGGCAACGGTATCATGAACACCCTCTTTGACGGATACGGCCCCTACAAGGGAGATATCCAGTACCGCAAACAGGGATCTCTAATCGCCTTTGAATCCGGTGAAACCATCACCTACGGTCTCTACAACGCCCAGGAACGCGGGGTCCTCTTTGTCGGCCCCGGAGAAAAAGTATATTCGGGAATGATTATCGGTCAGAATGCCAAGACCGATGATATCGAAGTGAATGTCTGCAAGACAAAAAAACTGACCAACACCCGGGCCTCCGGTTCTGACGAAGCCCTCAAGCTGACTCCGCCCAGGATCCTCAGCCTTGAACAGGCTCTGGAGTTCATTGATACAGATGAGCTGGTGGAAATCACACCGGAACACATCCGGCTTCGGAAAAAGATTCTGGATCCGACCGCCCGTTACCGGGCTAAAAGAAATGGCTGAATGGGATGAGAATTCTTAAGTACAATTAACCTCGATTAAGCAATAATAAGCCAAATTGAACAATACTTAATAAAATAAGGGATAAAATGAGGGCCGCACATTGCAGCCCTTTTTTACCCTTATTTAAAAAACGATCACTTCATGATCGATCTCGCCGTAGTAGACCGGGTCCTGCGAACGCAAAGCGACGCGGCCTCCACATCCGTCTGACACAATCTTTTCGAAAGCTCCCTTCTCTTCTTCGGGGACCAGAAGGCGGAGCAAAACCCGATCCGTATATTCCGTATCCTCGATCAGATAATGGTTCTTTTCCAGCAGATAGCGGAGTTTTCCCAGATCCGTATATTCCATCTCGGCAATATAGCGACGGCCGGGGATCTTTTCTATAATCTCCGAATCCTCGATACCCCTTTTAGCTGCTTCCGTATAGGATCGAATCAGACCTCCGGTACCCAGGAGAGTCCCCCCGAAATATCTGGTCACTACAATCACAATATTGTAAATGTCATTGGCAAGAATCACATCGAGAATCGGTCTTCCCGCCGTTCCGGCCGGTTCTCCGTCATCACTGCATCGGGTAATCACCTGGTCGCTTCCCACACGGAAGGCAAAACAGTTGTGCCGGGCATCCCAGAAACGTTTTTTTACCGCCTCTATATATTCCTGAGCTTCTTCCACACTCTCCACATCCTGAACATGGGCTATAAATTTTGATTTTTTTTCAACATAAGTGCCACATCCACCCTGAAATACCGTCTTATGTTTTATCATATCTTATCCTCCACCCTGCAGTCCTGCTTAGGCACATGAAAATCCTGTGTCGGGCTCTCTTTTGTATTTTCTCCGGACCTTTTGTCCTATGATCGTAAAATAATATCTTTACATGCCGGATCGCCCCTATGCATCATCCGCTTCTCCCCACCTTTTCATCCCACCTGGGATGAAAGGCGGACATCCAGTCATCATAGACTTCAAAAAGAGATTCGGGAACCACCTTTCCATCACAGATCATATCCAGGAACTTCTCCGCTTCTTCCTCCGATTCCGACAAACCGGTGATCTCACACCGTTCCACACAGGTCAGCCCTTTCCCGGAATCTCCCACCCGGCAGGGAGGCAATTGGTCGGAAAACCTGTCAGCCGGCCTGGTCATACCCCTGCTTTGCAACCTCTCTCTGCCCGGACTCTCCTTTTGCGCCTCCGGACAGGCAGCCACAGTGTCCTGTTGGCAAATGGGAGAGATTTCATACTGTTCCACTACAATCCCATAGTAGCCGGCCCCGCTGGTCTCTCCGGCTTCCTCATGGTGAGTCAGCCGATAATTCAGGTAATAACACTTCTGGTTTTCCTCAACATAAGTATCCTTTCTTTTACTCAAAACAAATCCCCCGCTTTACATAGCTAATGGAATTATAGATCCTTTTGCTGCCTTCGCAAAGCATAACAGCCTGGATTTCCGGCATGGCCACCATGGTTTCTATTTCCTGCCCCGGGTACTGTAAATTATAGGAAATATGTAAGGAAAATGGAATGTTATTTTTTACCATATATGGGTAATTCTTGTTCTTATACTTTCAAATTATTTTCCATAATCTAATTTATATGTTAATTATTTACATTTACAAAATCTATTTCCAATGATAGTATTAATCTTTTTATCTTAATCCCGACTGATACAAAACTTTTTCCATTTTTTCTGCTGCCTGCCGGAAACGGGAGAACTCCTCCTGGGCCCATCTTTCTTCCAAACGTTTTTCCACTCCATTGACTCCGATGATGGAAGGAACTGAGAGGGAAATGCCCTCAATCCCGTACTCACCCTGAAATACCGTGGACACCGGTGCGATGGTCAGGCGCTGGTTCAGAACCGCCTGAGCCAGATAGCAGACACAGGTTGCGATTCCGTAATGGGTTTTGCCCTTGTCTGCGATAATCTCAGCTCCCATGGTTCGCACCTTCCCTGAAAGTTTATTCTGGACCTCCTGGGTCCATTCCAGGCCGACATTTTCACAGTATTCTTCAATAGGAACTCCGGCTATGGCTGTGCGGCTCCAGATGGGAATCTGGGCATCACCGTGCTCGCCGACGATAGTCGTTTTGACGACCTCCGTATTTAATCTGGTATAATCCGCAATCAGTCTTGTAAGTCTGGATGTGTCCAGGACACATCCGGTTCCGAAAATCATTCCATTAGGAAGGTCCATCCAGCGGGAGCATTGCCAGACCAGAACATCCACCGGATTGCTGACCATCATGATCACGCCCCGTGTGTAGTATTTCTTAAGCTGGTCGACTACATTTTTCAGGATATGGACATTGCCGGCAATCAGATCCAGCCGGGTTTCACCCGGTCTGCGGTTTCTTCCGGCCGTGATGATAATCAGGTCACAGTCCCTGCAATCTTCATAGTCTCCGGCTCTTACGGACGAGATTCCCATATCCGGTATCCCGTGCTGGATGTCCAGAGCTTCTCCCTCGGACTTTTTCTCATCAATATCGATCAAAATAATCTCACGGGCAAGCCGCCTGATGGTCAGGGCATAGGCAATAGAAGCTCCTACAAAACCGGATCCGATAATGGCCACTTTTCTTTTCAGTATTTCAAAATCAATCATAAGAATTCTCTCCATTTTCTATTTTTATCTCTTCTTCTTTACACCTGTCCAAAAATTCATAAAGAATCCTCGCGGTCACTCCCCAGATAGTCTCGGACCAGCCATTGTAAAAGTAAACAGGATTCTTTTTGGATCTCCATCCGTAATTTCTCCCGCCGGGGATCAGATCATAGGGAAAATCATCACCGGGAAGGGTTTGAAGTCGGGTTTGATAAACGCCGGGCTTCTGGGCCATCAGTTGGGAAAAGGGAACCGTGAAAACATAGTCCACTTCATCCCGGGACCAGGTTCCCTCATAATCGTGAAGGATGGCGGCGAAGGGCCATATGGATGCGCCGCCCGGTCCCATGACCGGATCCAGAGCAGCCAGGATCTCGACCTGTTCTTCCCTGACCAGAAGCTCCTCCCCTGTCTCCCTGACCGCAGTCCGGGCCGGGACTTCTCCCGGATCCATGCCGCCGCCCGGGAAACAGACTTCTCCCGGCTGGATGTCAAGCTTCTGTGCTCTTTTTTCAAACAAAATATGATACTCCCCATCTTTTTTAAGCAGGGGAATGACGACAGCGGCTTCCCCTTTGCGCCTTCTTGACAAGCCGGGAATATGATGATGCCAGATCCTCCGGATCCTGGCCGGCAGATCATCCCGCCTTTCTTTTGCATCCGGATCGTGACCATCGGTCTCCGGCAGATTTCCGGCCTGTCCGGCTGCATTTTCAGGTTCGGCAAAATTGGGAGCGCCGACTTCAGGCAGCATTACCGAAGGTCCGTATTCTTTAAAATGCATGATCATATCCGCCGTCAGCGAGAGGTCGGCATTTTCCTGTCCGATCTCCTCCCTGGGAATCCACTCGGCTACAGCCAGCTCCTGCCCGTCAGGATGAAGGGTTTCATCCCCGTCTACCTGACAGTAATAGCCCATCAGAAGATTATCGGCAAATCCCCAGGGCTGGCTCTTATAATACTGAATATTTTTTACATGAAGTCCGGCTTCCTCCAGCACTTCCCTGCGAACCGTATCCTCCACACTCTCACCAATCTCACAGAAACCTGCAATCAGTGCAATACCCCGGTAAGGTCGGTCTTTGTAGCGGGTAAGAAGAATCCGGTCCTTATTAATCACAGCGACAATCACGGCAGGAGCAATCACCGGATAAATCTGGTTTCCACAGGAGGGGCAGACCAGCTTTCTCTCACCCAGTCCGACTTCCGTTTTTTCCCCGCAGCGGCCGCAGAAGCGATGGTTCCGGTACCAGCTGTAGAGGTGTCGGGCTGTCATACCTGCAAAACACAGGTCTTTGGGGAGGAGTCGGCGGAAAACTCTGCCGGACTTGTATTCAAATCCGTCTGCAGCCGGCTTTTGTACTCCCTGATAAAGATAATAATTTGTCCGGTCGATCCGAAAAAGATACTGGAGATCTGATTCGTCGAACATTGAAGCCGTCGGAAGACTTATGTCATCTCCCTGACCGGCTTTTCTGACCAGGACTTCCTGGTCTGCAAAGACAAAAACCGGGTCATCGGCCCCGGGGGGTTCCGGACTGTATTCATTATGGAATATGTGAGGAAAGATATCCTGAATCATAAAAAAAATCCTCCTTTCACACATTATATGAAAGGAAGATTATTATTGCAAGTTTGAAAGGTTTTCTAGTGTAGTTTGCCGAAAGCGGACAAGGGCCAGATCCGTATCCAGACTTTTCCGGCCAGTTTCTCTCTTTTCACCGGCCCCAGCAAGGGATCTCTGGAATCCCTGCTGTTATTCCGGTTATCCCCCATCAAAAAGTATTCATCCTTCTGAAGAGTATATGGACCCGGCAGGAGCATATCCGCAGCAGGGCCGTCAATTCCCTGCCTGATGTAATCTTCCTTGCCATAGATATCGCCTTCCAGGACCTTGCCGTTAATGGTCACCTTCCCGTCTTTGATCCCTATGGTTTCCCCCGGAAGGCCGATGATCCTCTTGATATAATAATCACGGACTTCTTTCCCATTCACTTCCCTGGGGACACCGGGACAGATGGCAATTTCAAATCGCTTAGGATCGCGTAAGCGATAGGTCAGCTTCTCGACAATCAGGTTATCTTTGTCATAGAGGGTATTTTCCATGGAAGCCCCATCAACTACAGCTCTCATGGCCACTAAGTGGGTAAAGAGAAAGGAGAACAAGAAAACACCTCCGATGTATAAGATCCATTTAACGATTTCCTTCAAGCCTGGTCCCTCTTTTCTGTCTTTTTCTTTTCAAATCTTTTATGCCCGGTTTCCGCTTTATTCTTTCTTAGCTTATTCTTTCCTGGCTTTTTCTTTCAGGCTGATCCAGACATAATAAGCCAGCAGGAGAAGAACCAGCCCGGCTGTAAGCTGCATGCTCTTTCTCCTGGCTCCGGGAAGAGCTCCTGTGGAAGAAGGGGTGGATTGGCTGTCCGCCATCTGATCCTTCCGGTCCTCTGCCTCTTTCTGATCCTTTGTCTCTTCCTGGTTGGCCAGCTCATTTTTGCTTTCTTTTTCCTCATTTTCTGAGGGATCAAAGCCATTTGCATTGCGGGACAGGGCAAGCTTGTAACTCTTATCACGCACGGACAGATAAGACCCCTGCTTGGCATAGCAGACCAGGGTCTTGCCATTGTCTTTAAAAGGTTTGAGAATCTTCCCGGTCTCCTTGTTCTTCAGACGGAGATAGCGGGCGATTCCCCTGGCATCTGCCCGGGCCATTTCACGAAGCTTGTCATCGGTTTCCAGATACCCGTAATAATCATGTTCACTGTCAATAAAGGCATGCTCTACCAGGATGGATGGAAGCTTGTGGATGCCGCCATTGCGGATGATCGCATAGTAATCGGCAACGGATCCATCCGGGTAGGTTTCCCCATCAGTCGACAAACGCCGGATCAGACCGCGGTTGGTCACGCCGATCCGGGACAATTCCTGTAAAATGCTCCTGGCTGCTTTTTTCTCTTCCTTATTCAAGGCCGGACGGAAGCTGCCCTTTTTGGCAACGATAGCGCTGCAGCCACTGGAATAGGCACAGGCCGGATCATAAGAGTCAAAATGAATGCTGACCATGAGGTCGGCCTTCTGTTTCAGGGCTCTCCTGGTTCTTTCCTTCAATGGAACAAACTTGTCTTTTTTCCTTGTGAGTCCCACAGAAACATTTTCATACTTGAGAAGCTCTTCTTTAACCATTTTGGCAAGCTTCAGCGTCAGTTTTTTCTCATCGGCTCCGTAACCGGCCGCGCCGGAGTCATCACCACCATGACCGGGATCGAGGGTAACGTGGAAAACTACATCCTCCCCGGCAGAATCCTCTTGTCCGTCCGTCGATGTCACTTTTGCCGTTTCTTTTGCCTCGGCTGCAGAAGCCGCAAAAGAAAGCACTGACAGGCACAGGATCATTGTCCATACCATGATCACAGAAGCCTGCCTTCCCATTCGAAAAATACTAATCGGGTTCTCTCTTTTCGGAACAATCCTCATCCTTCACTCCTGATTTCTTCATCATAATTTCAACAAGCATGGATGCCATTATATTACACATTTTCCCTGAATGCAAGAAGAAGCCGCCGGAATTATCTTAAACCGACGGCAATTTGTGTATGTTGATATCTCTTTAGAGCATCTGCATCATCTTTTATTTCCCAAAATGCTTCTTCCACTGCCAGAGGGAGAATACCGGCACCTTTCCCTGACAGATCATCCGATCTTCCTCAAAGTCATACTGGAGGGTTTCAAGCCAATCCGGAGGATTCTTCTTCTCTACCCAATCCACCAGGGACTTCATGCCGGAAGCGTTGGTCACATTGGGACCGGTCCAGTCATAGAGAGCATGGCCGGCCTTTTCCGGCAGGAAAATGCGAAGACACTCATTCAGTTCTTTCTCCGATGTAAAATGCCTCAGGGCCATACGGTAGAAATCTACTGTCAGCTGATTGGGGACTATAGGATCTCCGGTTCCATGGCTTATGAAGAGCTTGCCGCCCCGGGCGGCAAAAGCTGTCAGGTCCGACTCATAGAAAGAATACTCGGCAAATTCCTCCAGGTGATCATAATAAATCTGTTCAAAGTCCGAGTAGGAAAGTCTGGTCACATCCAGATTCGGATCATGGGCGATCCATCGCATACACTGGAGGGCAATAGGCATGATGACCAGCTTGCCTTCTTCATCTTCCAGGAGGCACCCGAAGTCCCGATATCCCACGGTCCACTGGGCAATCTCCGGTCCGAAACCATAGGTAATCCTCTTCCCGTCGGAAAGAACCGGCCCGCACCAAATCTTCAGCATCACGGCAATATCTTCCGCTGTGATGGGGCCGTCCGGCGTCTCGAGGCCGGGAAGGCCGCGGACAAACTGAATCCAGGAAGCCGATTTCAGGTCAAAGGGTCCCATGGATATGCAGCGATTGCAATTCCTGATGTAATCATAAACCGCCTGGAACTTCTTGAGGGAAACCTTATGTTTTTCATTGTTGAGGACAATGGGAGCCCAGAGAATGGAGAACATGAGATTGTAACAATCATATCCCGGTCCGTCAGCCCACAATCCGTCATAATCTTCCGGATACTTCTGAGCCTCCACGATTACCTGGCGTCCGCCTCCGGAAGTTCCATGCATATAACTGTGACGGATGGAAACGCCGTAGGCAGCTTCCGTGATCGCCTTACCGGCCAGAGTCATGGTATGGGTTCCCTCAAAGGCCCAATGGCGAATCATGGTCCAATCCGGGCTTCCGTCCTTAAGAAAGCCCCAATCCACATCCAGAAGGGTTCCCGTCCCGCCATTGGTTACGGCACAGGCATAGCCATTTCTCACGGCGATGGGCCAGGTGGTCATGTTGGTCGTCTGAAGAATACACCAGTCAAACTCCAGGTTGGTTCCCGCCCCGGCAACACCCATGAAGTCCCCGTTCCAGCGAAGGGGAAGATAAACCCTGATCTCACCCAGGTGATTTCCCCCGATCTGCTCCACAATATCCACCTCATAGAAAGCCGGAACATTGGTCAGGGCCGGTTTACCCTCTTCCGCATAAGTGCCGTCCGGATAATACTTCACTCCGGCCAGAACCATAGAGGGATACTTCCGAATCGCCTCGGCAAGGATGTTATAAGAACATCTGGAGTGGAGCCTGCTGTCCACCGGCAGATTCTCTGTCTCTATCCAGTTGTAGAAATCATAAGAAAGCCAGTTCTTATCATGCAGCATGATCCACACTCCCAGCTATTGCTAACCCACAGGGCACACTTATCCATAGTTATTTGCATTATACCACAGGCAGCAAAAAGAAAGAACAGAAAAAATGCGAAAACACTGAGAATAAATTGCTCAGATCTTCAACAATTTTTCTGCTCTGATTCTGCTGATCCTATTTGGCTTTCGAGCTTTTCTTATCTTTCTTATTCTTATCCTTATCCTTCTCTTTATCCTTCTTTTCCGGTTTTCTGGTCCCGACCCGGACAACCGTCGGCGTGGACATATAGCTGCTGGTATTTACCAGCTCTCTCTTGTCCTCTTTGCCCTTCTCATGGATTACTTTCCACAGTCTGGCCGAATACCCGGTGTGACCGGACTTCTCAACAACCTTCTTTCCGGCCTTCATGGACTTGTCCTTGATGGTTTCGGTATGAGGGGGAAAGGTCCCCGTGGTCTCCGAAACAAACTCAATGCTCCGGTTTTTATCCCGATATTCCTTGCCGAAAATAGTAAATGTGATCGTATGGTCATCGTGGGTGGCTCCCATGATATAGATGGGAGAATCCAGATTATTTTTAAAACGGAAGTCCTTCTGGTCTCCGGATATGGCTGCATCTTCCGACAGGTCTACATAATGAACCGTCATGGAATGGTTGTTTCTCTCAAGAATCTCCAGCTCGGACCGGAGTACCGCATTGTAGAGGGTGGTGGACACCTGACAGATACCTCCGCCATAAGTCTGGACCGTGGTCCCGTTCTCGTAGGAACCGGCAAGCCGGTAGCCATTTTCCCTGGTAAATGGCGTCACGGCATCATGGACCGAGAAAGAATCCCCGGGGTAAAGAATGGTCCCGTTGATATGGGCACATCCATTCTCCACATTCTTACACCGGCCATCGGAAGACCCTGCATAGGATGTGGTAAAAGTCCCCAGTTTATTTTTAATAACCGAGTACTCTGCTCTGGTATGTTCTGCCTTATCCTCTTTATAATCCAGAGGAAAAACCAGGGCCCCATCCTCCCATTTACCCTGAGAAAGGCTGGAAATCACCTGATCCGCATTCTTCTCAAGATCCATATCAAGGCCATTCACCTCATCCGTGATGATAAACTTCCCATTCTTCCGGGTAAGGGTAGCATCCTTTTTCTTTGCCAGAAAAGACTTCTCCACCGCAAGAATTTTCTTTCTGGCCGTCTCCTCATCATAAGAGAAAGCAATAGGGTAATCCCTGGGCGCCTTAGTCAGCCCATAAACCGTCTTAAAACGATCGACAATATTTCCTGTCTTCCCAAGCAAGTAAGCCTCCCTGATCACCTGGGGATTATCCATATCCAGGCCGATCTCCGAAGCGGCAAAGGAACTCTCCTTCTCCCCCGCCTGCAGGGTAATGGTCTGCCCCTTCACACCCGCAACATAATCCTCAACCTTCTTTCTGGCCTCATCCTCCGAAAGACCACCCATATCCATGCCGCCAATCGATACTCCGGGGTATACCTGAGGAATATCTACATATTTTTTATAATACCAGGCAGCACCACAACCGGCCCCGATCAGCACTGCCAGAAGCAAAAGCAGCAAGCCGATACCTATCTTTTTTATCTTGCCCATAACAAACAATACCTTTCATAAAGTAAATCAACAGGCAGCAAATAAACCTGTAATATGCAAAAATAACACTACAAATGTAAGTATAAATTGGGAAATATGTATTGTCAAGTACCACAGTAGGAAAACAGCAGGAAAGCGGACAAGGGAAAGCAATTGCCTCTTATCAACCGGCGTGTTACTATAGGTGGGACAGTGGGGACGTTTCATTTTGTCCCACATTGTTAAAAGGAATACAATGTGGGACAAAATGAAACGTCCCCACTGTCCCACTTATTAAGGAGTTGATTGAATGAATCGCCGGGAAGCTGAAGATTATATCTATCGTTCTTATTTAAAGGCAGAAAAGCATTGGAAGAGGGAGGAGCCGGACAGCCTGCACAGAAAACCGGAGCTTAGCAGGGACCTGATCCGGTCTTTGTCTGCCCCGGACAAGGGTGCCCGGGCTTCTCACAATATCGTTGTTACGGGCAGCAAGGGCAAGGGGTCTGTGGCGGTCATGATGGCTCAGATTCTGAATACAAAGTTTGTGACCGGCCTGATGACCAGTCCTCACCTGCTGAACTTCTGCGAGCGTTTCTGCGTGGGGGGCCAAAGAATGGCGGATCAGGATTTCGTCCGCCTGATGACAGAGGCTGCCGGTCTGCTGGATCCTATAGAAAGAGGGCTTGCGGAAGACGTCTGTATCAGCCCCATGGGGATTCAGACCATCCTTGCTCTTCTTTATTTCAGAGAAAGACATACGGATATCAATATTTTTGAATGTGGCAAGGGTGCCAGGTACGATGATGTAAATAACCTGAGGCGGGATTACGCCGTCATCAACAGTATTTTCCCGGAGCACCTGAGAGAGTTGGGGACAAGTATTGAAAAAATAGCGGAGGATAAATCTCATGTGATCAGCGGGGAAGAAGTCTGTGTCTATACGGCCGGGCAGGAGCCGTCTGTCATGGAGATCATCCGGGAAAGAGCCGGCAGGCTGAAGGTGCCCGTAAAGTGTTACGGAATCGATTTCCGGGCAGAAAATATACGCTGCCATGAAAATGGAACTTTTTTTGATGCAGTGATCGACGGTCAGCTATGGTCTGATGTCTATATCCCTCTTCTGGGAGACCATCAGGCCAGAAACTGCCTGCTTGCCCTGGCAATCTGTCTGGATATATTCAAAAGATTCGATCAATATCTTTTTCCTTCAGATTCTCCTTCTGGCGATTCCTGTCATTTTGAAAACCCTGATCTCTATGATAAATCCGGAGGGTCTGGAGACTCTCTTTGCGGAGAAGCCCCGCCTTCTATCCGGGAGACCATCCGGGAGGCTTTGAGTCATATAGGTCGCCCGGGCCGGATGGAGATTCTGTCTTCCCATCCTTTTGTCCTTCTGGATGCCTGCATTCACCGGGAAAGCGCCAAAGAAGTTCTTCATGTACTGACACAGCTAGGCGTGACCGGGGCCACTCTTATCATGGGCATTCCCGATGATAAAGACTTCGCCGGGACAGCACAGGTGCTAAAGCCTATTGTTTCCAAAGTGATCCTGACCAAATCGCAGAATCCTCATTATGTTTTTTCCAGAAGGCAGGTGGATGTTCTGCATGAAAAGGGCATAGACTGCATCTGGACCGACTGTCTGAAAGAAGCCCTGATAGAAGCTGGTTTGGAAAATGATAATCCCTCCTGTTCCAGGGTCTCTGTAAAAGAGACAGCCCCGGCCGGGACTCCTGTTATTATCCTGGGCACGACTTCCCTGATCGGTGAAATGGAAGATATAAAAAACAAATATACAAGCTTGACATAGTCTAAATGCTATTTTAAGCTAATCTCAAGTAGACAATACAGACAACAGTTTGAACTTTATACGCGAAGTTTGAGATAATCAACATCATTGGATAGATAACAGATAGATAGGAATAGATACGGAGGTATTCATAATGCCGGATATGCGATTAGATCAAATCGACCTGGGACAGCCAGCTGTCATCACAAAGGTCGGGGGAGAGGGGGCTTTGCGCCAGCATTTTTTCGATATGGGAGTAATTCCGGGTGCTGAGGTGCGTATTGTAAAGTATGCGCCCCTTGGGGACCCCATGGAGGTCCTGATTCACGGCTATGAATTGACTTTGCGTCTGGATGATGCTGCTAAAATCATGGTGGATCCTGTTTCCGAATCCGAAAAAAAGGCAGAGGCCGGCGCTGATTCCAGGACTGCCTCTGCTGCTTCTGCTGCCTTTGATGCGGATAGCAAATACCACCCGGGCCTTGGAGAGGGCGGCAAATTCCACCCCAAGGGAAGCGGAAATCCTGTGGAGGAGGGTACTGTTCTCACCTTTGCCCTGGTGGGAAACCAGAACAGCGGAAAGACAACCCTTTTTAACCAGCTGACAGGTGCCAACCAGCATGTGGGGAATTTTCCCGGGGTTACAGTAGACCGAAAGGATGGAGTAATCCGGGGCCATGCCAATACATTGGTCACAGACCTGCCGGGAATTTATTCCATGTCTCCTTACAGCAGCGAGGAGCTGATTTCCAGGAATCAGGTCCTGCAGGAGAAGCCCCATGCCATCATCAATATCGTTGATGCAACCAATATCGAACGGAATCTATATCTGACCATGCAGCTGCTTGAGATGGAAACTCCTGTGGTTATTGCCCTAAACATGATGGATGAGGTAACGAAGAATGGTGGTCATATTGATGTCAACCGGATGGAGGCCATGCTTGGCGTTCCTGTGGTTCCTATTTCCGCAGCTAAGAATCAGGGTATTGATGAGCTGATCGAGCATGCGGTCCATGTGGCCTTCTATCAGGAAAAGCCACTCCGTCAGGATTTTTGTGGTGAAAACGATCACGGAGGGGCAGTTCACCGCTGTCTCCACGGCATCACACACCTGATCGAGGACCATGCTGTGGCTGCCGGTCTTCCCAGACGCTTTTGTTCCAGCAAGGTCATTGAAGGAGATCCTCTGATTACCGACCAGCTGAACCTGGATCAAAACGAAAAAGAGGCTATGGAGCACATTATTTTACAGATGGAAAAAGAAAGAGGGCTCGACAGGAGTGCTGCTATTGCCGATATGCGCTATGCATTTATCCGAAAAGTATCTTCTGCCTGTGTCGTCAAACCGGAGAAAAGTCTGGAAAGAATCCGCAGCGAGAAAATCGACCGGATTCTCACAGGAAAATGGACAGCTATACCTATGTTTATCGTGATTATGGGCGCTGTTTTCTGGCTGTCATTTAACCTGATCGGGAAAATTCTTCAGGACCTTCTGGAAATAGGGGTAGGAGCCGTGACGAATCTGGTGGACCAGGCTTTGACGGCTTCCCATGTAAATCCGGTTCTCCACGGACTGATTATCGATGGTATTTTTGAAGGTGTGGGAAGTGTTTTAAGCTTTCTCCCCATCATTGTCACTATGTTTTTCTTCCTGTCCATCCTGGAAGACAGCGGCTATATAGCCCGCGTTGCCTTCTTCATGGACAAGATTCTCCGCCGGATCGGTCTGTCGGGAAGAAGCATCGTTCCCATGCTGATCGGCTTTGGCTGTACAGTTCCTGCGGTTATGTCCACCCGGACCCTCCCTTCCGAGCGGGACCGGAAAATGACCATCCTGCTGACACCTTTTATGAGCTGCAGCGCAAAGATTCCCATATACGGATTCTTTGTCAATGCTTTCTTTCCTCAATATGGAGCCCTGATCATGATCGGTCTCTATCTGCTGGGAATCCTCCTGGGCATTTTGGCTGCGGTCCTTTATCGGGGAACTCTCTTTAAAGGGGAGCCGGTCCCCTTTGTAATGGAACTGCCCAACTACCGGCTTCCCGGACCGAGAAATGTCCTTCTCCTTCTCTGGGAAAAGGCAAAAGACTTCCTCCAGAGGGCATTTACCATTATTCTGATCGCAACCATCGTCATCTGGCTTCTGCAGAACTTTGACCTCTCTTTCAATGTGGTCGCCGACCAGAAAGACAGTATCCTGGCCCTGATCGCCGGCTGGCTGGCCCCCATACTGAAACCTGCAGGACTGGGAGACTGGAAAATCTGCACAGCCCTGATCAGCGGTTTTCTGGCAAAAGAAAGCGTGGTATCAACCCTGCAGATCCTCTTTGGCAACAATGTCTCCGCCTTCATGTCAGCTTCAACAGCCGCTGCCCTATTAGTCTTCTCCCTGATCTATACGCCCTGTGTAGCCGCAGTCGCCTCGGTCAAAAGGGAACTGGGAGGCAGGTGGGCAGCAGCCATGATCGTATGGCAGTGCGTCCTGGCATGGGTCGTGGCCTTTATCGTACATATGATTGTATGATCCGGACAATTCCTGAAAGTTATCATCTGTTGTCGGTCATCAATAAAAGGCTGCCTTTCGGCAGCCTTTTTGCATTACTCATATTATTCACATTTTCTGCATTATTCACACTAAGCTTTCTAATGTCTCGAAGAGGGCTTCTGCTTCCACCGGTTTGCTGAGGTGGGCGTTGAGGCCTGCCTGCATGCTTCGCTGTACGTCTTCGTCGAATGCGTTGGCAGTCAGGGCAATGATGGGGATTTCCGCGGCGTCTGGCCGGTCCATGGCCCGGATAACTTTGGTTGCCTCCAGGCCGTCCATTTCGGGCATCCGCATGTCCATAAGGATGGCGTCGTAATATCCCTGGGGATGGGAGGAGAACATGTCTACAGCGATTTTTCCGTTTTCGGCAAGTTCTACTTCCATTTCCCGCATGCTGAGAATCATAATCATGATTTCGGCGTTGACAATCATGTCTTCTGCCAGAAGGATGCGTCGGCCCTTGAGGTCTCCTTTGCCCTGCATAAGAGCCTGGTTTTTCTTTTTAAATGCTTCCCGGAACTCTTCCATGACGGTCCCTGCGAAAAGGGGTTTGGGTACAAAGCTGTCCACGCCGGCTGTTTTTGCTTCGTCCGCAATGTCATCCCAGCTGTAGGATGTCAATATGATGATGGCCGATTCATGGCCTACTAGCTCGCGGATTCTCCGGGTGGTTTCGATTCCGTCCATGTCCGGCATTTTCCAATCCACAAGGATCAGGTCGTAGAGTTCCCTGCGGGCGTGTCGGACGCTTACCATTTCCAGTCCTTCCCTGCCTGAGCGGACAGTGTCACAGCGAATTCCTACCTGACCGAGTACGACCTGGGCATGCTCACAGGCGATGGGGTCGTCATCGATAACCAGAACGCTCATCTCATGGGGCTGCAGATGGTCTTCTCCGTCGACTTCACCATCTTTCCGGCTGGATTCTCCCAGGGTTACGGTCACTGTGAAAGTGGTTCCCTCTCCCTTTTTGCTCTCTACTTCGATGGTCCCGTTCATGAGTTCCACTATGTTTTTAGTGATAGGCATGCCCAGGCCGGTGCTTCCATAGCGGCTGGTGCTGGAGGAGTCCTCCTGGCTGAAAGCATCAAAGAGATGGGGCAGATAATCTTCGCTCATACCGATTCCGGTATCCTGTATTATGAATCGGAGGCTGGTTTTCCTGTCAAATTTGTTAAGGGTTTCGATGGTGAAGGTTAGAGATCCGCCTTCCGGTGTAAATTTGACGGCATTTCCCAGGATATTGATCAATACCTGGCGGAGCTTCATATCGTCTCCTATATAGTAGTCATCCAGTTTCCCCTTAATTCGGCATTCATAGTCCAGGCCCTTGTCTCTGCACTGGCCGCCGATGATGGTATTGACCTGCTCAAGAGCTCTGGGGAAGGAGAATTCCTCATTTTTTATGGACATTCTGCCGGATTCAATCCGGGACATGTCCAGAATATCATTAATAATATTTAAAAGATGTTTGGCCGAAGTTCCGATTTTATCCAGGTATTCCATGGTTTTTGACGAGATCTCCGGGTCACTCATGGCAATGTTGTTGAGGCCGATAATGGCGTTCATGGGAGTCCGGATTTCATGACTCATGTTGGAGAGAAAGGCGGTCTTGGCCTTGTTGGCCTGCTCAGCTGTTTTGAGGGCATTACTCAGTGCTTCGCTCTGAGCCAGAGTCTTTCTTGTCTCCCCATCCACATCGGAAAAGCAGGCGCCAACGGCATGAACCAGGTGGTCCTCCCGGTCTTCCGGATGACGGACACCGGCGAAACGCACCATCTCATATTTCTCTATTCCATTTCTGCTGACCAGGTAACGATAGGAAATAACCCGATCACTTTCCAGGCCTTTTCGAATATTATCCGGCTTGATAAAGTCCAGAAACTCCTGCCTGTAGGGTTCCAGAATATATTTGTTGGCATAAGTCGTCACAGTCTCCAGATATTTAAACCTCTCTCCCGCCTTAAGGCCACCGCTTACATCCGAATGAGCCTGATAGCAGACACCGTCATTTGTATCCAGCTCCACATAGTAGACACTCCAGTAATCGGAAGCCAGGGCAGTGACCAGCTGTTCCATCTGGCTCCTGGCCTTACTCTGCCTGAGCAGCTCTTCCTGGAGGGCCATATGCTCCTCCATCTCCTGCTGGCGAATCCGGCTTTTTTCCTCCGCAGCCTTCACCCGCATCATCTCGGTAACATCGACACACATACCCAGGGTGCAGAGCCTGTCGGAAGCATCCGTGAACTTCATCTTGGTGGTCTGAAGATGTCTCTGATTTCCCAGGGCATCCAGAACATCCTCAAAGAAAACATAAGGTTCGTCCATAGACAGGGTTTTGCGGTCATCTTCCACGAAATGGGCCGCCGTCTCCGGATCAAAGATCTCAAAATCCGTCAGTCCTACGACCTGGTCCGGAGTTTCTTTGTTGGCATACTCGGCAAAAAACTGATTGCAGGCAACATATTTTCCACTCTCTGCATCCTTTGAAAATGTCAGAGCCGGCACGTTGGTCAGTAAGGAAGTCATGGAATTGCTCAGCTCGGCAATCTTGGCCGCAGCCCTGGCTTCCTCCGCCAGTCTACGGTTTTCCGCCTCGATCTCCCTGGCCTCACGCAGGGCTTTCTGTACAGCCTGTCCTTCCCGGACGTCATCATCCACATCCTTAAAGCCGCAGACAACCCCCATCTTGCCCCCCGGCATATCGACCTTGGCAAGTTCGATGCGGAAATAGCGCTCGCTTCCGTCTTCCATCGTCCTCAGGTAATTCACGTTAAACTGGGGTTTTTGCTGCAGCCGATTTACAATATTGGTCAGTTTAAGATCCTCCTGGAGACGTTCCCGGTCGGCAGGAGCCACCATGGTCCGGATATAGTAGTCCTTGGCTGCAGAGTATTTCATCTGGTTCAAAGCCTGCTGAATGGGCAGGGCATGCGTGGTTTCCCCAATTATATCTCCCCGGTAGAGGGAAAAGGTTTCCAGATCAACGTCACTGATCAGCCAAACGGTATGGTAGGACTCACTCAGGGCCTGGATCACGGCATGACGGACGGCCATATCCGTCTCCATCTGTTCTCTTTTCTCCGTGATATCCGATATGAAAACATAATAAATCCCGCCAAAATCGGTGGTTTTCGTGTAATGACCGTAGTCATCCACCCAACGGACAGTCCCATCCTTGCGGAAAATCCGATACTCGACCTGGTCCATTCCTTCTTCATTGTCATCGATCTGTTCGATGATGGAATCCGAAATCTCTCTGTAGTCATCCGGATGGACCATACCCCTGAAAGTATAACCGGTCAGTTCTTTAAACTCATCCAGATTAGCACAGCCGTAGATGTCGAAAACTGCCTGATTGGCATAGAGGAGTTCCTCCTCCCCTTCCGCCTTGTAAATAAAAAAACCTCCGGGCATGTGTGCGCCGATTTCCTCGATCGCAGATAAAGTTTCATTATTGAATTCAACATGTTTTCCGAACATGCTAGGTCTCCTCTCAATGAGTGCAGAAAAATGAACTTGTCAATTCTTCAGCCTGATCAGGCTGTTACCGGGGTTCGGACTCATCCGGAGCCGGTTGGGCCGTCTGATCCGGGTCAGGAGTCCGTTTTCTTTTTTCCAGGCGGGGAAGAAAGCTGTTGCTGTAGAGATCACACAAAACTGAAGCAACCGGTATAGAAAGAAAGACCCCCACAACGCCAAACAGTTTCCCGCCAAATATAATGGAAATCAAGGTGACAACCGGAGGGATACCCAGGGAATCACCGAAAAGCTTGGGTTTGA
>CADBME010000011.1 GCA_902795715.1 uncultured Lachnospiraceae bacterium
AAGACCACAGGACGGGGGAAGAGATCGGCAATGCCCAGAGCGTGCTCGATGGCAACTTGGATCCTTTTATGAACGCCTACCTAAGCTGGATTGCCTCCGGCGGAAAGACCGGAGAATTATAAAGTATTTTGGAGATTATTTCATGGATATTTATACACAACTTGCAGAGGAACTGAAAATAGAAAAATGGCAGGTGGATGCCACAGTCAAGCTGATGGATGAAGGCAACACAGTCCCTTTCATCTCCCGTTACCGTAAGGATGTAACCGGCGGTCTCAATGACGAGGTCCTTCGCAGCTTTTCGGACCGGCTGGCCTATCTGCGCAACCTGGAGGAGAAGAAGGAACAGGTCATCGGGGCCATCACCGAACAGGAAAAGATGACGCCGGAACTCCTGGCCCAGATCCAGGCAGCCCAGACCATGGTGGCTGTAGATGACCTCTACCGCCCCTTCCGTCCCAAGAGAAGGACCAGGGCGACCATGGCCAGGGAGAAAGGATTAGAGCCTCTGGCCCGGATCCTCTTTGCCCAGGAGAGTGACAAAGCGCCCGAAGAAGAGGCGGCAGTTTTTGTCAACGAAGAGCTGGGTGTGGGGTCTGTGGAAGAAGCTCTGGCCGGAGCAAGGGATATCATCGCCGAGCAGATAGCCGATATGGCCGAATACCGGAACAGCATCCGCAACGTTACCATGCGCTATGGTACCGTGATTTCCAAGGCCAGAGATGAGAAGGCGGAATCGGTCTATGAGATGTACTACGATTTCCAGGAAAAGGTAGCCAAAATCAGTGGTTATCAGGTCCTGGCCATTAACCGGGGAGAAAAAGAGAAGGTCCTCACCGTAAAAATCGAGGCTCCGGCTCCCCAGATTGTCCGTGCTCTGAATCATAGCCTGATTCACGACGACCATCCGGCATCCGAAGAAGAGCTGAAGCTGGCAATCGCCGACAGCTACAGCAGACTGATTGCTCCTTCCATTGAGAGGGATATCCGCAATCAGCTTACAGATACGGCCCAGGAAGGAGCAATCTCCGTATTCGGAAAGAATCTGAAACAGCTCCTTATGGTGCCTCCTATTGCAGGACGGACAGTCCTGGGATGGGATCCGGCCTTCCGGACCGGCTGCAAGTTAGCCGTTGTGGATCCCACCGGCAAGGTTCTGGACACGGTTGTGGTCTATCCCACGGAACCCCAGAACAAAGTGGCGGAAGCTAAAAGAATCGTCCACAACATGATCCGCAAGTACGGTATTTCCCTGATCAGTGTGGGAAATGGAACAGCATCCCGGGAGTCCGAGCAGATCATCAGCGACCTCTTAAGAGAGATACCGGAAAAGGTGTCTTATGTTATTGTCAGTGAAGCGGGAGCATCGGTTTATTCGGCCAGCAAGCTGGCAAGCGAAGAGTTTCCCGAATTCGATGTGGGCCAGCGGAGCGCGGCTTCCATCGCCAGAAGACTCCAGGATCCCCTGTCTGAGCTGGTCAAGATTGACCCCAAGGCTATTGGTGTGGGCCAGTACCAGCACGATATGAACCAGAAGAGACTGGAAGAGGCCTTGGAAGGCGTGGTGGAAGACTGCGTCAACAGTGTAGGGGTCGATCTGAATACGGCCTCTGTTCCCCTTTTATCCTATATATCAGGTATTTCAAAAGCCATTGCCAAAAATATAGTTTCTTACCGTGAGGAGAACGGAAGGTTCTCCACCAGAAAAGATCTGCTCAAGGTTCCCAAGCTGGGACCCAAAGCTTTTGAGCAGAGCGCAGGATTCCTGAGGATACCCGGGGGAGAGGAACCCCTTGACAATACCAGTGTGCACCCGGAATCCTACAAGGCAGCCAGAGACCTTTTAAAAGAGCTTGGATACAGCGGGGAAGATATCAAGAAGGGCGGTATATCCGCTATCCGCAGGAATCCGGCCCTTTCGGATCCGGCCAGGCTGGCTGAGGAACTGGGCGTAGGTGAAATGACCCTCAATGATATCATCGAAGAACTGGAAAAACCGGGCCGGGATCCCCGAAGCAATATGCCCGCCCCCATCCTTCGCACCGATGTCCTGGCCATGGAAGACCTTAAAGAAGGAATGGTCCTCAAGGGAACCGTGCGAAATGTGATTGACTTTGGAGCTTTCGTGGATATCGGAGTCCATGAAGACGGACTGGTACATATTTCCGAAATGGCAGACCGATTTGTCAAACATCCTCTGGATGTGGTCAAGGTCGGCGATATTGTGAGCGTGAAAGTGCTCGGTGTAGATCTGAAGAAAAAAAGAATCTCTCTGTCCATGAAGCTGTAGGCACATCCCGGACAAGGAGACAGATTTGAGTCAGAAAGTGAGATCATGATATGGGAAAAGGGATTGAAGAAATCAGTAAAATGAATCTGGCAGACCTGGATCGGCCGGGGGAAAATAAAAAAGAGAAAGAAAAGGATTCAACCGTTTTAAACGTGGAAGCTGGTGACGGAAAGACTGACCTGACCGAAAGCGGGGCAGACTCTTCTCCGGTAAAAGATGAGAACCCCTTTCCGGGTATGGAAAAAGAAAAGATGGCTGACCCGACCGGGGAGCATTATACAATAGATGCCGTCATCGAAGCCAAAGAACTGAAGGACTTTGTAAGGCACCACCTCTTTCACACGCCGGCGGTACTTATGGTTCTGGGTCTGGGCGTTATCCTGCCCATCTATACTTTTATTTTCCAGCCGAAGAATTTAAGGATGTCTCTTGTATTCTTCGTGGTTTTGTGTATTGTATACCCCATCTGGCAGTATAAGAAAATCGTGGATTCCAACCTTAAGAATCCTGTCTATAAAAACGTTTTCCACTATATGGTGGACGAGGAGGGATTCCATCTGGAAGCCGGCCTGCGGGCTATTGACATCGATTGGAAAGACTTTACTAAAAAAAGTTCCCTGAAAACCAGTTATGTGCTTTATACGGGAAAAACCAATGCTTTTATCCTTCCCAGGAAAGATATGGGTGGTAAGGAAGAAAAGATTATGGCTT
The DNA here is from genome assembly GCA_902795715.1 of uncultured Lachnospiraceae bacterium. The sequence continues at coordinate 3,002 of CADBME010000011.1, forward strand.
TTGTGGACCGTATGATGGATTCACATAAGAGATAAATCAGGGAAGCAGCCGGCTGACAACGGCAAACAAGGAGAAAAAAATGGAATTCGAGAGCCACAGTGATAAGGAAACCCTTAAGCTGGGAATGGAACTGGGCAAAAAAGCAAAGCCCGGTCAGGTCATTTGCTTAAACGGAGACCTGGGAACCGGCAAAACGGTATTTACCAAAGGCTTTGCCTGGGGGCTGGGTATCAGGGAAACGGTGAACAGCCCTACCTTTACCATTCTCTCGGTTTACGAAGGTGGAAAGATTCCTCTCTACCACTTTGATGTATACCGGATTGCAGATCCATGGGAGATGGATGAAATCGGTTTTGATGAGTATGTGGATGGAGACGGAGTCTGCCTGATCGAATGGGCGGACCTGATTCGGGAGATCCTTCCGCCGGAACGGATGGATGTGAGGATCGAAAAAGACCTTGAACGGGGATTCGATTATCGCCGGATCAGGATAACGGAGGTGAGACCATGAAGCTTCTCGCGCTGGACAGCTCGGGGCTGGTGGCTTCGGCGGCTATTCTTCACGGAGAAGAAGTGGTCGCGGAATATACGGTAAACTATAAAAAAACACATTCTCAGACCCTGCTGCCCATGGTGGATGAGATTGTAAAAATGACGGAGACAGACCTTGCGGATATGGACGCCATTGCCGTGGCCGCCGGACCGGGATCCTTTACCGGTCTCCGTATCGGATCGGCAACTGCAAAAGGGCTGGGATTGGCCCTGAATAAAGACCTGATCTCTGTCCCCACATTAGAAGGCCTTGCCTACAACTACTACGGATATCCGGGCCTGATCTGCCCGGTTATGGACGCCAGAAGGCAGCAGGTCTACACAGGGATCTACCGTTTTGAGGGAGACCCCTCAGGGACAGATTCCTTTAAAATACTCCAGGACCAGACTGCTTGTCCTGTGGAGGAAATCACAGATAAACTCAATCAGATTGCGGCCCTGTCCAGGGAATCCCAGGGCTTTGACAGCCCGGTCATCTTCCTGGGAGACGGTGTCCCCGCATACAGGGACCTGATTCAGAAAGGAATGAAAGTTCCCTTCCTCTTTGCCCCGCCCCAGATGAACCGCCAGAGGGCGGCCTCCGTGGGAAAAAGGGGCATGGACCTTTATGCTGCCGGCAAAAAAGAAAGCGCGGCAGACCACAGCCCGGTCTATATACGAAAATCCCAGGCCGAGAGGGAGCTGATCGCAAGGGGCGGAAGTTTGGAGAAGGAGATAGCTAAAACTGTCCATAACAGTATTCCTGATTAGTCTTATCAGGACAAGAACTATAATTGATTTCGATAAGTATGGATGATATCAGGGTCACGGGAGCTGTCTTGCAGCGGAGCGATCAGGGATATCTTTTGACCTTTACATCATATGGATACTAGTGAATTGAAACAGAGGATAAGGATCCGAGACATGGTGGCCGGAGATTGCCGGGATGCAGCCGGATTATTGAACTTGTGTTTTTCCGATCCCTGGTCGGAGGAGGCTCTGGAGGAGTCCTGCAGGCAGGGAGATTATCTGCAGCTTTGTGCCTGGCTGCCTGCCGGGGAGACCGGAATAAAGGAGACCGGAGAAGGGGAGACCGGGTGGACCGGAGAGGATAGGTTCCTGGTCGGCTATGTCGGTTTGAAGACGGTTCTGGATGAGGGAGATATTACCAATGTCTGCATCCATCCGGACTGGCGGGGCCGGGGATTGGCATCCTGCCTTCTGGAGGCCCTGCTGGATAGGGCCAGGCAAAAAGGGATAGATAGGATCTATCTGGAGGTCCGTACCTCCAACACCCCTGCCATAGCCTTGTACAAGAAGGCGGGCTTTGGGGATGTCGGAATGCGTAAGGCTTACTATGAGAAGCCCCGGGAAGATGCCCTGGTCATGTGCAGGGCTCAGTCAGAGCTTTGAAGTCTTTAAGGCTGCTGAAGCTTTTAACTGCAGAAATATTTAGCTGCAAAATATTTAGCTGCAAAATATTAAACTGTAGAAGTTATTTTAAGTGCAGAAGCTTTTAAGCCTGCAAGAATTGATACATCTGAAGGAAGAAAAAGATGCTAGAATTGTGCCTGCTTGGCTGCGGCGGAATGATGCCGCTTCCCTATCGAAAACTTACATCTCTGATGGCAAGATATAACGGCAGCAGCATACTGATTGACTGCGGGGAGGGAACCCAGGTGGCCATCCGGGAAAAGGGATGGTCCTTCAAACCCATCGATGTGATTTGCTTTACCCATTATCACGCAGACCATATCAGCGGTCTCCCGGGCCTTTTGCTGACCCTTGGAAATGCAGAGCGGGAAGACCCCCTTCTCATGATTGGGCCCAGAGGCCTGGCCAGGGTGGTGAATTCCCTGAGGGTGATCGCGCCTGATCTGCCCTTTCCCATTGAGTTTTATGAGCTGTCCGGGCCGGAAGAAACCATATCGGCCGCGGGATGCCGGATCGAGGCTTTCCGGGTTCAGCACAATGTTCCCTGCTATGGCTATTCCATCCTGATCGACCGGGCCGGACGCTTTGACGTCGATAAGGCCAGGGAAAACCAGGTGGAAATGAAATACTGGAGCCGTCTGCAAAAAGGGGAGACCATCCAGCTGGATTACCGGATCCTCACACCTGACCTGGTGCTGGGGCCCCCGAGAAAAGGCCTGAAATGCACCTACACGACGGACACACGGCCCGCCGGTACCATCGCGGAACATGCCAGGGGGGCAGACCTTTTTATCTGTGAGGGGATGTACGGGGAGCCGGAAAGACAGCAGAAGGCTAAAGAATACAAACACATGACTTTTTATGAGGCGGCCAGGCTGGCCAAAAAGGCCGGGGTTAAGGAAATGTGGCTGACCCACTACAGTCCTTCCCTTGTCCGGCCGGAACCATATATGGATGCAGTCAAAAAGATCTTTCCCCAGGCCAGACCCGGCAAAGACGGAAAGAGCATTACCCTGGCATTTGAAGAAGAGTGACGGTCCGCTATAGCTTAAAAACATTACATTATTATCACTACATTATTACATAGGATAGAAGAACATGGAAAATAAGGATGTGAAGATTCTGGCCATTGAGACCTCCTGTGACGAGACGGCTGCGGCCGTGGTACAAAACGGCAGGGAGGTGCTCAGCAACGTCATTTACTCGCAGATCGATCTGCACACGGTCTTTGGCGGTGTTGTGCCGGAAATTGCTTCCAGAAAACATATAGAAAAGATAAACCCGGTAATTGAAAAGGCTCTTAAGGATGCGGGAACCAGCCTGTCTGACATTGACGCGGTGGC
>CADBME010000012.1 GCA_902795715.1 uncultured Lachnospiraceae bacterium
CGAACTGTCTCTCACCCTGAACAACGTGACTGTCTACAGCAGTCTGGTTGTTCTCTGCGGTGGAGAAGATCTGGCTCTTCTTGGTCGGGATGGTCGTATTTCTCTCGATCAGCTTGGTAGCTACGCCGCCCATGGTCTCAATGGACAGGGACAGAGGTGTAACATCAAGCAGAAGGATATCGCCGGCACCGGCATCGCCGGCCAGCTTGCCGCCCTGGATAGAAGCACCGATAGCTACACACTCATCCGGGTTGATTCCCTTGAAGGGATCCTTGCCTGTCAGCTGTTTTACCTTATCCTGGACAGCCGGGATTCTTGTGGAACCGCCAACTAAAAGAACCTTGGTCAGCTCGCTGGCGTTCAGTCCTGCATCCTTTAATGCGGTTGTAACCGGGACTACCGTTCTCTCTACCAGGTGAGCAGTCAGCTCATTGAATTTGGCTCTGGTCAGATTCATTTCAAAGTGCTTGGGTCCCTCGGATGTTGCAGTGATGAAGGGCAGGTTGATGTTGGTAGTCGTAGCAGTGGAAAGCTCTTTCTTGGCTTTCTCGGCTGCTTCTTTCAGACGCTGCATAGCCATCTGGTCCGTGCAGAGATCCACACCTTCTTTGGCCTTAAAGTCATCGATCATGTACTGTGTAATTACATTGTCAAAGTCATCGCCGCCCAGATGGTTGTCACCGTTAGTCGCAAGTACTTCGATTACACCGTCACCGATCTCGATGATGGAAACATCAAATGTACCACCGCCCAGGTCGTAAACCATGATCTGCTGTTCTTTTTCATTGTCCAGTCCATAGGAAAGAGCAGCTGCTGTCGGCTCATTGATGATACGTTTTACATCAAGTCCGGCAATCTTTCCGGCATCTTTTGTTGCCTGTCTCTGGGCATCGTTGAAGTAAGCGGGAACGGTGATAACCGCTTCGGTAACCTTCTCTCCCAGATAGCTTTCTGCATCTGCCTTCAGCTTCTGAAGGATCATGGCGCTGATTTCCTGGGGAGAATATTTTTTGTCATCGATGGTTACACGGAAATCCGTACCCATCTCTCTCTTGATGGAGCTGATGGTCTTATCGGAATTGGTTACAGCCTGACGCTTTGCAGGCTCACCGACTACACGCTCACCGTTCTTGGTAAAAGCCACAACAGAGGGTGTGGTTCTCATACCTTCGGCGTTAGCGATTACGACCGGCTTTCCACCTTCCATAACTGCTACACATGAATTTGTCGTTCCTAAATCAATACCAATTATTTTACTCATTATTATTTCCTCCTGTTATCAAATAATCTATTTCTATAAATAATATAAAATGGCAATGTCTTATCCAAAAGCGGATATGTCATCCAAATTCCGGATGTCTAATTCACAACCTTGACCATAGCATGCCGCAGGACATCTTCCTTGTACATATATCCTTTCTGGAACTCCTCGGCTACCAGATTCTCACCCATCTCCTCGTTGTCCTCATGCATAACTGCATTGTGGAAATTGGGATCAAATTCCTTGCCCTTTGCATTCATGGGCTTAACCCCTGCTTCCTCGAGGGTGGTCATCAGCTGCTGATAGATCTTGATGATTCCCTGGGCGAAAGCATCTTCCTTCTCCTCCTCGGAGAGGCCTTCAATCCCTCGCTCGAAATTATCCACGACCGGAAGGAGCTTGGCCAGGATGTCTTTTGCTCCGGCATCATACATGTGACTCTGCTCTCTTGCACTCCGGGTCCGGGCATTTTCAAATTCTGCCAGAAGCCGCTGATAGCGGTCGGCATATTCGTCAACCTTTTCCTTACATTTCTTTAACTCTATCTCTAAAGCCCCCTGGGACTTTTTCTTTTTTTTCTTATTTTTCTTGTCCTTATCTCCTTTGTCAGATTTGGCGGATTCATCTTCTTCCCGGTCCTCCTGACCGGTCTCCTGTGAGGAATCTTCTGCTTCTTCCTCTTGCCGGGAAATCTCTTCCGGAGTATCTTCCTGGTCATTTTTGCTGAGATGATCTTTCTCATCCTCCGCGGCCTCAGCCCCCCGGCTCTCTTCTGTCCGGTCCGCCTCCAGGACTTCTTCTTCATTTCCGTCATGGATGGGAATCTTCACACCCTCTTCATGATCATGGTTTTCTTTCATTGCTTCTTTCCCGATACTTTCGTCGAATGTTTTTTCTTTCATTTCCACTTAAGTACCACCTTTCTACGTGCTGTCCCGGCCGGGACCCGGCCGTTTATTAAAAATTTCATCAAGGTCACTGGTAAGATTACGCAGGGTCTTGACGACTTTTCGATAATCCATACGCTTAGGGCCTATGATGCCCACCGTACCGGTACCTCCCTCCTCCAATTCGTAGGTAGCCGTTACGATACTGCAGCCCTTGAGGGACTGCTCTTCGTTTTCATTACCGATATAAACCTGGATACCATGTTTTTCTTCCTGATTGACTGTGTCATCCACCAGCTTAACCAGGGCCTTCTTCTCTACCAGAGTGTCAAGCAGAGCGGAAGTCTGGCCCGGATTAATCAGCTCCGGGTACTTGAGAATGTTGGTGGCCCCGCTGGTATATATCTCCACGTCATCTGCCTCATGGATGGCATCCACGATTCCCTGGAAAATACCTTCGAGAATGTTGGCGTGCATCCCGGCCTGAACCTTCATGGCGTGAACGAGTTCCAGATTGATATCGTTCAGGGTCAGCCCCTGCAGGAAGGAATTCAGAAGGATGTTCATCTTGAGAATCTCATCGTTGGCAAGGGGTTCTTCCACATTCATCAATACATTTTTAACCGTTTCGTTACCTACCACGATAACAACCAGAAGCCGGTCTGTATCCACCATGGACAACTGAATGAACTTGAGTTTGGATGCGCCGATTTGAGGGGTGGTAACCAATGTAGCGTAATTTGTATTGGCCGCCAGGGAATCCGCAACATTCTTGAGGACCAGCTCCATCCGGTCCATCTTCTGAAGCAGTTCCTGGTGTTCTCTCTCCCTCTCCTCGTCCCGCTCCTTCAATTCATCCGTTTCTTCCATAAGAAGATTCACATAGTATCGGTAGCCCAGATCCGAAGGAATCCTGCCGGCTGAAGTATGAGGCTGGATAATATATCCCATCTCTTCAAGGTCCGCCATCTCATTCCGGATCGTGGCTGAGCTGAGCTTCAGGTCCGCAACCTTGGAAATAGTACGGCTGCCAACCGGATCCCCGGTCTCAAGATAGGTTGAAATGATAGCTTTCAATATCCTGGTTTTTCGCTCGTCTAACTCCATTGGGCACCTCCTTCCGATCTTTTTATTAGCACTCAAATCAACCGAGTGCTAACATCTACAGTGATAAAGTATCACTAACCTTTTCCCTTGTCAAGAGATAGTTTGAAAAAAAATTCATCATTTTTACAGTATAATACTTACAGTATAAAGTCAGCGAAAATGTAGTCACTGACATCGATCCCTTTTTCAGTCAGCCTCAAAAAACCCTTTTTCCTCTCCATCAGGCCCATCTTACAGTATTTATCAATGACCTCCCCGTAAGTTTCATCCATGCTTTCGGAAAAAGTTTCGTCAAATTCCCGAATCGATATCCCGCTCATTTTCCGAAGGCCCAGGAACATGAATTCCTCCACGCAGTCTTTTTCCCGGAGAATCTCATATTCCGGACGTTGATCAAAGGGGGTAAAAGGCCTCTTCATATAGTTTTCAAGGTTCCTCACATTGGCGAAGCGGGAGGGAAACTCCCTCTTTCCTTCCTTCCATAAAGAAGAGGCACCCAGGCCCAGACCCAGATAGGGAACCCCGCTCCAGTAACCCAGATTGTGGATACACTCTTTGCCGGGAAGGGCATAGTTGGAGATCTCATAGCGATGGTATCCGGCTTCCAGCAAGATAGCCCGGGTCTTGTGATACATGATCCTGTCCTTTTCCTCATCGGGCAGATCAGCCCGAATGAGGGGATCCTTACAGAAGGGCGTACCTTCTTCAAGAATCAGGCTGTAGGAGGAAATATGATCAGGCTTTAATGACAGGACTTTTCCTATACCTTCCGCATAGCCTTCCACGGTCTGGCCGGGCAGACCGCTCATGAGATCGATATTGATATTGGTAAAACCAGCCTCCCGGGCAAGGGTATAATTATCCTGAAAATCTTTCCATGAATGAATCCGGCCCAGTCTGGCAAGGAGTTTGTCGTCCGGGGACTGGAGGCCTATACTCAGCCGGTTGATCCCACTTTTCCTGTATTCAACCAGCTTTTCCCGGGTCAGGGTTCCCGGGTTTGCCTCTATGGAGATTTCCGTATTTTCGTCGATTCCGAAATGGTCCCCAAGGACCCGGAGGAGTCTCTCTATGCACTCCAGGGGGAGAATAGAGGGAGTCCCACCACCGATAAAGATGCTCCTTACCGGAATAGCGGAGCCACAGAAGGCGGCCGTCTCCCTTATTTCCCTGTACAGAGCATCCATATAACAAAAAAGAACGGCTTCCTCTCTCATGGGAAAAGAAAGGAAGTCGCAGTAATTACATTTCTTTAAACAAAAGGGAATATGAATGTACAATTCCAATGGCATAATCAATCCTCTTATTCAGGCCGGTACTTGTCTGTAAATGTCATACCGGGAAAGGCGGTCCTGGTCTTGTGTTCATCTCCGGTCTTCCCGGCCCGCAAATCTTTTACCGTAAGGATTTCCCTGTAGGCATAGCCCTGGTTGTAACCCGGCATATGATCCACCTCAAAACAATCGAGAATATCGAGGGAGGCCAGTTTCTCCCGGCTTTCATCCGAATCGTCAAGGGGAAAGTCCTTCCTGTACTCTTCCTTTAAATAATCAGGAAAATGATGCCTGTAAAAGGCAAGAAGGAACCTCTTGGTACGCGGATCTGTCAGTTCTGCATGTCTCCGGTCGTCATTAATATAGAAATAATAGAGGGTTCCGTAAGGTACATACCTTTCTTCCGCTGTCAACTCGGTAAATTCCGGTGCCTCGGGCAGGTCCAGGGGCAGGCTTCTGAAATGGACATCACCCCGCCACTTTTCCCGGGCCCCTTTCATTTTATCCGGGTTCAATTCAAAATAAAGGTTTTTCATCAAGGTAAACTGAAGCATGTCTTTCCTCCCCTTTATTTACTAATCATCGTTGAGTTTGAGCACACTCATAAAAGCCTTCTGGGGTACTTCTACGCTGCCGACCTGGCGCATCCTCTTCTTTCCTTCTTTCTGTTTCTCAAGAAGCTTTTTCTTACGCGTGATATCCCCACCGTAACACTTGGCCAGCACGTCTTTTCGTACAGCCTTCACAGTCTCCCGGGCAATAATCTTGCTTCCGATCGCCGCCTGAATGGGGATTTCAAAAAGATGTCTGGGAATCTCTTCCTTGAGGGTCTCACAGATCTTCCTTCCACGCTCGTAGGCCGTGGATGCATGAACGATAAAGGAGAGGGCGTCAACAGACTCTCTATTAATAAGGATATCCAGTTTGACAAGGTCAGACCGCTGATATCCCTTAAGGTCATAGTCAAAAGAGGCATAACCCCGGGACCTGGATTTGAGGGCATCAAAGAAATCATAGATGATCTCATTGAGGGGCAGCTCATATTTGAGCAGGGCTCTGGTCTCCTCCATATATTCCATGGAAATATAGACCCCTCTCCGTTCCTGGCACAAGGTCATTATAGGACCCACATAGTCCTTGGTCACCATAATCTCCGCGGATACAATCGGTTCTTCCATGTATTCGATGGTTGACGGATCCGGAAGGTTGGTCGGATTGGTCAGATCAAAGACAGTTCCGTCAGTCTGGTGGACCTTATAGATAACGCTGGGCGCTGTGGTGACCAGATCCAGATCATACTCTCTCTCCAGTCTTTCCTGGATGACCTCCAGATGAAGAAGGCCCAGAAAACCACAGCGGAAACCGAATCCCAGAGCCACGGAAGTCTCCGGTTCATATTGAAGGGCTGCATCATTTAACTGCAGCTTCTCCAGGGCATCCCGAAGGTCCGGATACTTGGCTCCATCCGCAGGATAGATTCCTGTATAGACCATGGGGAGAACTTTCTTATATCCGGGAAGGGGCCGATCGCAGGGATTGTCCGCATCGGTCACTGTGTCACCTACCCGGGTGTCTTTCACATTTTTCAGGCTGGCTGTGATGTAACCTACCATGCCTGCGGACAACTCGTCACAGGGAATAAACTGACCGGCACCGAAAGTTCCCACTTCCACCACCTCGGCTTTGGCACCTGTGGCCATCATGAGCATATTGGTTCCTTTGCTGACCCGTCCTTCCATAATCCGGGCAAAGACAATCACTCCCTTGTAGGAGTCGTAAAGGCTGTCAAAAATCAAAGCCTGAAGAGGATTGTCGGGACTCCCTCCCGGGGCGGGGATTTTTTCTACAATCTGTTCCAGCACTTCTTCAATATTAATACCATTCTTAGCGGAAATCCTCGGGGCGTCCTCCGCCTCGATTCCGATCACATCCTCGATCTCTGCCGCAACCCGGTCAGGTTCCGCGCTGGGCAGGTCAATCTTATTGATGACCGGCATGATCTCCAGATCATGGTCAAGGGCCAGATAGACATTAGCAAGGGTCTGGGCCTCGATACCCTGGGCGGCATCCACGACCAGAATGGCTCCCTCGCATGCTGCAAGGCTCCGGCTGACCTCGTAATTAAAATCGACATGTCCCGGCGTGTCAATCAGATTAAAGGTATATTCCTCTCCGTCCCTGGCCTTGTAGATGATGCGGACAGCCTGAGATTTAATGGTAATGCCACGCTCCCGCTCCAAATCCATGTTATCGAGAACCTGGTCCTGCATCTCCCGTTCCGTAAGCAGACCGGTCATCTGGATAATCCGGTCGGCCAGAGTAGATTTTCCATGGTCAATGTGTGCTATAATACAAAAATTTCTAATTCGGGTCTGATCGATCTGTGACAAAATACATTCCTCCATTTGCAGGCTGAGAAATCATTTTTCAAAAACACCCCGAAAAGCAGCCGCTCTTTTCGGGGTGATCGTCAATTCATATGAAGCTGATTATGCAACCTTGTTGACAGCCTTGGTCAGGCGGGCAATCTTTCTGGAAGCTGTGTTTTTGTGGTAAACACCCTTGCTTGCAGCCTTGCTGATCTCGGAAATCGCATTCTGAAGCGCAGCCTGTGCAGCAGCCTTATCTCCACCGGCGATAGCTGCTTCAACCTTCTTGATGGAAGTCTTAACACGGGAACGGATCATTTTGTTGCGTAAAGTTCTCTTTTCGATCGTGCGGATTCTTTTCTTTGCAGATTTAATATTAGCCAATCTGTACACCTCCAAATAGTACTTATGGAATTCTGATAATCTAAGTAAAAATAATAATCACGATCTTTTCATTATTTCGGAGACACGTACAATCTAATGAAAACATCTCCTCTATTTTAGGGGTGAGATTCTTTTTTGTCAATAGAAAAATTACTTCAATGGCGAAAAATCGAAAGATTCTTATTCTCTTTATTTCCCTTTATGGATTCAGGCGCACTCTTCCTGCATCTGTTACAACTGCAATTTTCCCGCTCAGATCAATTACATACATATGGAACCTCCTTGTACTGATTCAGTCCTCTCATCCTAAGATGAGATCCGGTCCGTAAGCCGGAACAAAAGCTCTTCTAATCCGATCCGGTCTCCGATGAGTCCGGATTTGATTCTGTTTTCGGTTTCCAGACAGGAATCCAGTATTTCTTCCAGACTTCCCACATCATATCCCCTCAGGAGCGCCCTGTTTTTCCTCACGACAAAGTCCCTGATTCCGGCAGCCCCTGCAATCTCTTTATCCGGTATCCTCCTGTCAGTCATATCGCAGACGATGGTCATAATCCGGTATTGCCTGGTCATCATATAGAGGATTCGAAGGGGAGGTTCTTTCAGCAGAATCATTTCCCGGTAGCGGATTTTGACAAGGTCATGATTCCCTGCGGCTATGGCCTCCGTTAACTCGAAAATCTTATCCTCAATATCAGCAGGTACCAGGGCCAGGATATCCTCCTGTCCTATCTCCTCTCTCTCCCCGCTATAAGCAATCAATTTGCAGACCTCTGCATTAAGCCGGTAGAGATCTTTGCCAACCCGGTCGACAAGGAAAGATGCATCTCTGGCAGAGATTTTTTTGCCGGCTCTCTTCAGCCAGCCGGCAATGTATTTTTTCATTTCCCCTTCGGTCAGGTCTTCCTTCTTTGCCTCCACGACATAACCCTTCTTCTTGATCCACTTATAGACAGAAGATCGTTTATCCACCTTTTCTTCTATGAGGATCATGCAGGTCGAATCCGGAAGCTTATCAAAGAGGGCTACAAGCTCCTCTTTCCCATCTTTTATGATACCGGTCGTATCCAGGACAATCACTCTCTTCTCACTAAAGAAAGGGAAACTGAGGGCCAGGTCAGATATTTCCCTGATGTCGACTCTGTCAAGCTCGTAGGGGTGATAATTCATGGTATCCCCCTCCGGCAGGAGGGCCTTAATCAGTGCCAGTCTGACCTGATGAATGAGATATCCTTCATCTCCGGTCAGCAGATAGACCTTTTTAAAAGTATGGTCCCTGATATCTTTTTGTATATCTTTTGCAAATGATGTCGACATGGTGATTGTGATTCTCCTTTTCAATCGGAATAGTCCTTCTGATATCATGCTACCAAATCCTTTCACAATCATCAATACTTTTTCTTGTCGACCTTCAGCCCTCTTCCCGCATTGATCAAAAATCAGGTCACCTCTACATCACTTCCAGTAGCTGATCCTGGTCTTTATCCCATCGGTTTTAAGGCAGATGGCTCCTCCCCATTTACTGCACAGGATTTTCCGGGATCCACAGTTCCTGAGGCGGGCAAGGGTCGTCTCTGCCGGATGACCGTACCTGTTTTTTCTCCCTGCGCTGATTCCCACACAGGCCGGCCTGATCTCAGCCAGAATCCGGTCCGTGGAACTGTGGGGAGACCCGTGATGGGCACATTTTAAAAAAGTGACACCATCCTTCATCATGGGATAAGCCATCGGACTTCCTCTCTTTTTTTTCTTTATCCAGGCTGCAATCTCATTCTCTTCCTCCTCCCCTATATCTCCGGTAAATAAGCTGTCGAAATCTTTCCAGACCATGTAGAGAACGACCGATCGGGCATTTCTGTCCCTCTCCTGTTCGTGTGACGGAGAATCGGTTGAAACCATATGAGGTGACGTGATGCTTTCGGGCGGATTTATACACTCCAGGCTCACCTCTCCCAGACGAAAGCTGTCCCCTCTGGCCAGAGTTCGGACCGGTGTTCCCTTTTCCCTTGCCAGCTTCAGGATTTCCCGGCGGTTTGGGTCATCCAGGTCAGGGTCATTGCCGACGAGAAGACATCCAATAGGATAACCGGACTTGAGGATGTCCCGGATTCCTGATATATGATCTTCATCAAAATGAGTGATGACAACTCCATCCAGATGGGCCAGCCCGTAGTATTTCAAGGCGGGAAGGAGAGTATACCTGCCGATTTCTTTCTCTGATGAGCTTCCGCTGTCGATCAGGAGACTTGACCCGTCGGGTCCCATGACCAGGATGCTGTCCCCCTGTCCTACACTGAGCATGGTTATATCAAGGATCTGCCCGGAGGGAAGGGAGAAAACAATCAAAACTATAACTGCTCCCGCAAATAGTCTTCTCCATGCTCTCTGATACCAGAGATAGAAAATGATGAATTCCAGGCCATAGATCAGGCCGATCTGCCAAAGGCTCAGATGTCCGGTCACGATCAGAGCGGCCGGTATCCTCCGGACCAGAACAAAGAGGAAATGAAAAAGCCGGATAATGAAGGCAGCCGGCCAGCAGACAGGAATGGCAGCGGTCTCAAAAAAACAACCGACAGAGTTCAGGAAAACCCTGACTGCTGATCCTGACAAATAGAGAATCCCTCCCGCCAGAGCGGACATCATGAGAGGGACCATGGCCGGCAGGATCAGAAGATTGAGCAAAATACTGAAAGGGGACCACTCATAGTAGAGGGCCATTATAACCGGTCCGGCAGCAGCAGACAAAATCAGACTGGAGAAAAAGGATTCTTTCAGATTTCCCGCTATTTCCCGGGGACACAGGGAAACCATTCTTTTATAGAGCGATCTCTCCCTCTTTCTCCTTTTTTCTTTCTCTGCAGTCCCTGTACAAATCTCTCCTCCCCTTTTTCTTCTTAATTCCAAAGCCCGGGGTAATATCATACCGATGATAAAGATATAGAGAAAAGAAATAATACAGCCTCCATCCAGGAGTCTGAATGGAGACTCGGCCAGCATGAGGATCATGGCAAGAGACATGGCTGATACCATATCATACTCTGCCCCCACATACTCAGCAAAAAGAAAGGTGGAAAACATGAGAGATGCACGGACCAGGGAGGAACCGCCGGATACGATCAGACCATAAAAAATAATGACAAAGAAGCTTATGATGCAGCTTAGGCCATAAGTCTTTTTCCTTTTTCTCAAAAAGCGGAAGACTCTGCCTGCTATAATAGAAACATGAAGTCCCGACAGACTCAGCAGATGTGCTGCCCCGTTTTCTTCATAAAGCGTCCTCTCTTCCTGGGGAAGGTCGGATTGATCCCCTAAAACCATAGCCTTTAAGAGAGCCTCTTCGGTGGGCTTGAAAAACTTCCCGTAAAACTGAGCAAGCCTCCTCTGAATCCGGTAGCCGATTCCGGGAAAGGAAAGCAGAGGACGTTTGACAATCCTGGCCTGATTTGCCCTGAAAGCCGTCCGAATCCCCTCAGACAGGCGATGAATTTTCACAGGAAAGGAGCCGGGATTTTCAACCTCTTCCAGAGGGACAAGGGTTCCGGATGCCTGGATTTCATCTCCGGGAAGAAGGTCATCTGACAGACCTGTCAGAATACATTTGCCGGAAAGGGGGCGGGGATTTCCCGA
>CADBME010000013.1 GCA_902795715.1 uncultured Lachnospiraceae bacterium
ATTCCTACTATGAAGTGTATCGGAAGAATCTGGAATACGATGACGTCTCTGATTTTATGAAATTCATGGATCTCAAGGATGAACCCACCGAAGGAAAGACCGAGGAAGAGAAAGAAGAGATCAGGAGAGCTTCAAAAATCAACGGTATTTCCTTTGAAGAGAGTTACAAAAGGGTTTACCCTTATAAAAGTCTGGCCTGCAGGGCCATCGGTTTTACTTCGTCGGGCAATGTGGGCAACTGGGGAATCGAACAGGCTTACAGCAATACCCTGAACGGAATAAACGGACGAAATTATTACTATTTTGACCAGACCCTCAATCTTGAAAAGGCAGTTAAAAATCCCATCAATGGTAATTCGGTCGTCAGCACGCTGGATCTTCAGATTCAGCAGATCATAGAAAAGAAGCTCAGGAACTATGACAAGAGGGTGGGCAGTGAGATGACCAGTATCCTGGTCATGGACCCCAACAATGGGGAAATCCTGGCCATGGCTTCCTCCAATCCCTTTGATCTCAATGATCCCATGAATGAGGATTATCTGAGAATGATCTACACGGATGCTCAGATCAATGAGATGAAAAAGTACACGGAGGCAGTGGAATCCGGAAGGATCAAAGAGAAAAAGAAAAGCAAAAAAAAGAAGCTCTATGATGGTTTTTATACTTTGTGGAGAAATCCTGTCATAAGTGATACCAATGAACCCGGATCCACCTACAAGCCTTTTACCGTGGCGGCCGGTCTCGAAAGCGGAGTCCTCAAAGGCAATGAACATTATTATTGTGCCGGTGCTCTGGGAGTCGGCAATCGAAGTATCCACTGTTCCCATGTCCACGGGGACATATCCCTCAAGAATTCCGTGGCCAAGTCCTGCAATGTGGCCATGATGACCATAGCTTTTAAAGAAAAAGAAGACATTTTCTATGCCTATCAAAACCGGTTCGGTTTCGGAAGGAAGACGGGTGTGGACCTGCCCGGAGAGGCTGATACGGGGTCCCTGGTTTACAATGCAAAAAACTATTCGTCCAGGGCGACCATAGCGACCAACTCCTTCGGCCAGAATTTTAACTGCACCATGATGCAGATGGCAGCCGGTTTTTGTTCCATCATTAATGGGGGCTATTATTATCAGCCCCGGATCGTGAAGCAGATTAAAAATGAGAACGGCGATATCATAGAAAATTACGATAAGGTTCTTCTCAGGACAACCATCTCGGAAGAAACATCCAAAACCATGCGGTCTTACCTGAGGGAAACCGTGGAGACAGGTACAGGTACCAAGGCTCAGATTGAGGGCTATAAAATCGGAGGAAAGACCGGTACAGCCGAGAAAATCCCCCGTAATAAAGAAGACTACTATGTATCCTTTATCGGATTTACCCCGGTGAAGAAACCAAGGGTTCTGATCTATGTAACCATCGACGAACCCCATGTAAAGCGTCAGGCTGATGCATCTCTGGCAGTGAATCTGGAAAGGGAATGCATGGAAGAAATCGTTGAGATTATGGGGATAGAGCCCGGAAAATAAAAAAGATCAAAGCACGGATAAGAAGCAAAAACAAAAGTCAAAGATAAGAAGCAAAATCAACAGATAAGACAGTTAATATGAAAAGAGTCTTTCAGGAATGTAGAGAGGAGAATCCCTATGGATCGTTCAATTGTCATGCCGGCATTGATTGCCTTTGCAGTAACTGTTCTGGCAGGTCCGGCTGTAATACGCTTTATGCACCGCTTAAAATTCGGACAATATATTCGGGATGAGGGACCCAAGTCTCATCAGAAGAAATCCGGGACCCCGACCATGGGAGGCGTTCTCTTTCTGATCGGCCTGGCAGCCGGCTCTGCTTTTTACATACCCTCCCACCCTATGATCATACCGGTTCTCCTGACAACTACAGGATTTGCTCTGGTGGGATTCGTAGATGATTTTATCAAGGTCGTCATGAAAAGAAATCTTGGTCTGACCGCCCTTCAGAAAATGCTGATGCAGCTGGTAATCGCGGCAGCCTTTGCCATCTATCTTGTCGTGTTTTCCGGTATCGGAACGGAGATCCTGATTCCCTTCACGGGCACTCACCTGCAGCTGGGCTGGTTCTACCTGCCGATAGTCATCTTTGTCCTGGTGGGAACCGTAAACGGGTCTAATTTTACAGACGGATTGGACGGACTGGCCTCGAGCGTTACCGTGGTGATTGCCATTTTCCTTACGGTAAGCTCTGTCAGCTTCGGGGCGGGACTTCATCCGATAACATCGGCAATGCTGGGAGGTCTTCTGGGCTTCTTGTGGTATAACACCTATCCTGCAAAAATTTTTATGGGCGATACAGGATCTCTGGCTCTGGGAGGCTTTGTGGCCTCGTCAGCTTTTCTGATGAAAATTCCCCTGTGGATTCCCATTATCGCCTTTATTTATTTCATAGAAGTTGTTTCGGTTATCATTCAGGTCTTCTGGTTTAAAAGGACCGGAAACCGGGTATTTCGCATGGCGCCTATTCACCATCATTATGAGCTGGGGGGATGGCCGGAGACAAAAGTTGTCTCCATATTTACCATAGTGACAGCAATCCTCTGCCTCATAGGAATGGCCGGTATGTAATTAGGCGAAAAGGAACAAGGAGGTTATGACAAAATGGAACTGAAAAATATGAAAATACTGGTCGCAGGTGCAGGTGTAAGCGGAATCGGCGCAGCCATGCTCCTGGGGAAAAAAGGGATTCCTGCTGCCATATACGATGGAAAAGAAGATCTGGACAGGAAAAAGGTCCGGGAAGCAGCCGGGAATCCTGAGGGACTGACTTTTGAACTTGGCCCCTACAGGGACCAGCTGGCTGACCAATACGACATGATGATCCTCAGTCCCGGAATTTCTGTGGACAGTCCCATGGCCAGGAGCTTTCTTGATCGAAATAAACCTGTCTGGGGTGAGATTGAACTTGCGGCCTTTTTCGCAAAAGGGAAAATTGCTGCCATTACCGGAACCAACGGAAAAACCACAACCACAGCTCTGACAGGAAAGATACTGGAAGCATGGTATGATTCGGTCTTTGTGGTAGGAAACATCGGCATTCCCTTTACCAGGGTTGCTGCGGATACCCGGGATGACAGCGTGATCGCCGCCGAGATCAGCAGTTTTCAGCTGGAAACATGCCATGATTTCCGCCCGGAAGTCAGCGCCGTCCTCAATGTGACTCCCGATCACCTGGACCGTCATGGGACCATGGAAAACTATGCGGATATGAAATTCTCCATCTGCAAAAACCAGGACCGGGGCCAGGTCATGATATTGAATTATGATGATCCCATCACCAGGGAGATGGGCCGCAAAACCCCCGCCCGCCCTGTCTATTTCAGCAGAAGTCAGAATCTGGAAGAAGGCATTGTCATCCTCAACGGCTGCTTCACCATACGTGAGGGAGGAAGAAATATCCCGGTCTGCACGACAGATGAGATTCGCCTTCTGGGGAGCCACAATCAGGAGAATGTCCTTGCGGCCATCGGAATCGGTTATTATATGGGGGTTCCGGTACCCCGGATCCGGGAAGCCGTATGTGCCTTTACGGCTGTGGAACACAGGATCGAGTATGTGAGAACAGTCGATGGAGTCGATTACTATAATGATTCCAAGGGAACCAATCCGGATGCCGCCATCAAAGCGGTCGAAGCCATGGTAAAGCCCACCGTACTGATCGGGGGAGGCTATGATAAGAAAGCCTCCTATAATGAATGGATCCGGTCTTTTCCCGGCAAGGTAAAAACTCTTGTCCTGGTCGGACAGACAGCCGATGCCATTGAAAAGACAGCAAAAGAAGAAGGATTTAGTGATATCCGCAGAGCGGATACCTTCGATGAAGCAGTCAGGATGGCCAAAGAGGCGGCATGTCCCGGTGACGCCGTCCTGCTTTCGCCGGCCTGTGCCAGCTGGGGAATGTTTAAGAATTATGAAGAAAGAGGCAGGATCTTCAAGGAGATCGTGGAACATTTTTAAGAGGAGTGACGTTCATGCCCAGAAATCGTGCAAGAAGAAGCGCTGCAGCAGCAGCCGACAGAAAGAGAAGAGAGGAACGCCCTCATTTTATGGATTATGCGACTCTCTTTCTGGTATTGTTCCTGCTGGGATTCGGCCTTGTCATCCTCTTTTCCACCAGCTCTTACCGGGGAAGTATGCTCTATGGAGATACAGCCCACTGGCTCAAACGGCAGGGCTTCTTCGCCATCATCGGCGTTCTGCTCATGTTTCTGGTGTCAAGGATCGATTACCATCTCCTGTCTTTTAAATTGATAGCAATCGGAGACTACATGTTTATTCTGGCTCTCCTGGCGGCCACCATGGCTATCGGCTATGCCAGCCACGGATCCCAGAGATGGCTGAGTGTAGGTCCCATCAGTTTCCAGCCTTCCGAGCTGGCCAAGGTCTGCCTGATTGTCTTTATGGCCTGGTTTCTGTCTACACAGGCAGAAGATATGCAGAGATGGACTTCACTGTGGAAGCCTTATTTCTTTGCCATTTTCCTGATTGTTATCGTTGCGGTCGAGAATCTGTCGACGGCGGTAATTCTTCTTTTGATTACGACCATCATGGTCTTCGTGGTTAATCCCAGGTATATCCCTTTCTTCGTTTTGGCAGGTCTGGGTGCTGCCGGTGTCTGGTTCATGATCCAGCAGCAAGGTTACCGGATGTCCAGAATTGAGGTCTGGCTGAGCCCGGAGACCGCGGAGAACGGAGAACAGACCATGGCCGCTCTCTATGCCATCGGGTCCGGGGGACTCTTTGGAAAGGGACTGGGTCAGAGCATGCAGAAGATGATCTTACCGGAAGCCTACAATGATATGATTTTTTCTATTATCTGTGAGGAGCTGGGCCTTTTTGGAGCCATCTGTGTTATCCTCCTCTTTGCCGTGCTCCTGTGGCGTTTTCTGATTATTGCCATGACGGCTCCCGACCTGTTCGGATCCATGCTGGTGGTCGGTGTCCTGGCCCACATCGGAACCCAGGTCTTTGTTAATATTGCGGTAGCAACCAATATCGCCCCCAACACCGGAATCCCCCTGCCCTTTATCAGTTACGGAGGAAGCTCCCTGATTTTCCTCCTGGCGGAAATCGGGCTGGTGCTTTCAGTATCACGCTATATCCGAATCCGAAGGTAGGAAAAAAGTATGAAGACGAAGAAGAAAATGACCCCCCTGGGAAAAAGAAGGAGGAGAAGAAAGAGAATCAGGCTCCTTATCCTGCTTCTTCTGCTTACAGGGATCGGTCTGGGAAGCTATTATACAGTAAAATGCTGCAGGATCCGGAAGATTAAGGTGCGGGGTAATATAACCTACACTCCGGGAGAGATTGAAAATCAGATAAAAAAGGAAGATTATGTACCCAATTCCCTGATCATGACCATTCATAACCGGATATTCCACTTTAGCTACCTCCCCTTCATTGATCATATGAAAATGAGCTTGAATCCGGGAAAACCGGATATCCTGCTGGTTGATGTCAAAGAGAAGCCCCGGGCAGGGGTTTTTGAATACATGAACAAATTCTTTTATTTTAATGAAGACGGATATGTCATGGAGAGCAGGAACAGTCTTTTTGAAAATGTTCCTATTGTCACCGGTGTCGAATTCAGCGAAGTGAAACCGGGAGAGAAGATTCGTGCAAAGGGTGACTATTGTGACAGTGTGGTAGCTCTGGTCCGGGGAATCCGCAACAATGAGCTGGCAGTCTATGAGATTCATTTTGACAATGAAAATGATATCACTCTGGACTGCGGACAATTCAAGGTCTACCTTGGGCCTCCCTCATCACTGGATGAAAAAATGGCTAAGATTCCTTCCATACTTGAAGCGGTTTCTCAGGAACATGACAGCGGTACCATAGATATGCACCTGTATACGGAGGATAAGGAATATATAACTTTCCGATGATTTTCCGACCGGGCAGTCGGTCGCCAAAAGAGGACATTAGTGGATATTTCGTAATTATTTTTAAAAAAACCACAATATATAGTTGATTATTTAGTAAAAAAAAAGTATTATATAAGCTAAGATGGATTAATTTTGGAAATCAATTTGTTTTCCGTGAAAAGGAGGAGAAGACTTTGCTGGAAATTATGACGAATGAAGAATTAGGGCAGGCCAAAATACTGGTGGTTGGTGTCGGCGGAGCCGGCAACAATGCGGTTAACCGCATGGTGAGTGAATCGATCGAGGGCGTGGAGCTGATTGGAATCAATACCGACCGGCAGGCCCTGGACCTTTGCAAGGCAGCTACCAGAGTTCAGATCGGGGAGAAACTGACCAAGGGTCTTGGAGCAGGAGCTAAACCGGAAATCGGTGAGGCTGCAGTTGAAGAGAACCGTGAAGAGATTACCGAACTGTTAAAAGATGCGGATATGGTTTTTGTTACCTGCGGTATGGGCGGCGGCACCGGCACCGGAGCAGCACCCGTCGTAGCAGAAATAGCCAAGGACCTGGGCATTCTCACAGTCGGAGTCGTTACCAAGCCCTTTATTTTTGAAGGCAAACCCCGTATGAATAATGCCCTGTCCGGTATCGGCAGATTAAAAGAGCATGTAGATACTCTGATAATCATACCCAATGACAAGCTTCTCCAGATTTGTGATAAGCGCACATCCATCAAGGAAGCATTCAATAAAGCAGATGAAGTTCTGCAGCAGGGCGTGCAGGGAATTACGGACCTGATTTTCAAACCGGGTCTGATCAACCTGGACTTTGCAGATATCCAGACAGTTATGAGAGATAAGGGCATTGCCCATATCGGAATCGGAAGCGGAAAGGGAGATGACAAGGCTGTAGAGGCCATCAAGGTTGCTATGGAAAGTCCCCTGCTCGAGACGACAGTCAGCGGAGCATCGGATATTATCATCAACTTCTCCGGCGATGTAGGAATCCAGGAAGTTTACGAAGCTGTTTCCTATCTGACCGAAGTAGCCGGAGACGAGGCCAATATCATTTTCGGTAATGTGGAAAGTGATGATGTTCCGGAAGATGAAGTCTCCATCACCATCATCGCCACCGGTCTTCGCGATGTGTCCGGCACAGGAAGCCGGCCAAAAGAGGAAAAGGCTCCGGAAAAAGCAGGAAGCTTTTCCGGACAGCAAGCGTCAGTCAGCCGTCAGCCCCGTGAAAGTGCTTTGGCTGCACAAGCTCCGGCAAGACCGGCAGGGGAAGCTGCTGCCAGACCTGCAGCAGAAGGCGATACAGGAGAAGTGGGAATCAAAATTCCCGAGTTTCTCCTCAGAAGGTAAATGTCAGTCAGGATAATCTGACCTGTGCGGTGATTTGCGCAGGCTGCAGATTACCATGAAGGGAAGGATGAATTATGAGTGCGGAAATTCTTTGTGTAGGAACCGAACTCCTCTTAGGAGATATCGCAAATACCAACGCCCAGTATATTTCAAAAAAACTGGCTCATATCGGTATTGACCTCTATTATCATACCGTAGTAGGCGATAATGCGGAAAGATTGTCCAATGCACTGGAAGTGGCTCTGTCCCGGTCCAATCTGGTCATTATGACCGGAGGACTCGGACCGACCAAGGATGATATGACCAAGGAGATCACAGCCAGATATTTCGGGAAGAAGCTTTATTTTGACGAGAAGACATACGAGCATGTGAAGGAAAGACTGGAATCTTATGGCATCTTCCAGATGACCGACGGACAGAAGAAGCAGGCTATGGTGCCTGAGGATTCTGTGATTATTCAGAATCCGGAAGGATTGGCTCCCGGTATCATCATGGTAAAAGACGGCAAAGCCGTCGTCATGCTTCCCGGACCGCCTAAAGAGATGAAGGCCCTGCTTGAAAAAGCCTGTCAGATGTTTTTAAATAAGCTGTCCAGTCAGGTAATCATCTCCATCAATATCAAGTGTAAGGGACCGGATGAGATGCCTTTGAAGGAAATCGGAGAAGGCCCCATTGCCGACCAGCTTGGCGATATTCTGGACAACACCAATCCTACCGTGGCAACCTATGCCAAGGAAGACGGGGTCCTGATCCGTGTTACCGCTTCAGGAAAAAACAGGGAAGAAGCCCTGCTCATTATGAAGCCTGTGGTAACAAAGATTGCAGAAATCCTCGGAAACAAGATTGCCTGGGTAAAAGAGGATAAATAAGAATCTGTCTAAAACAGTTCGTTACATCATAGCATTCGGAGATCTGTTCGGATCTCCGAATGTTTCTTCTTGTTCAGTTATTAACTTATTCTGATTTAATGAGGGAAGGGAGATGGGAATGGCGCGTAACCTGCTGGAATTAGTAAATATAAGTAAATCTTTTGGAAACGATCTGGTGATTGATGACTTGAGCCTGGAAATCAAGGAACAGGAGTTTCTCACCTTGCTCGGACCTTCCGGCTGCGGCAAAACGACCACCTTGCGAATCATGGGCGGTTTTGAGACCCCGGACAGGGGAAAAGTCCTCTTTGAGGGCAGGGATATCACCCGGGTTCCTGCCAACAAAAGAAATCTGAACACGGTTTTTCAGAATTATGCCCTTTTTGAGCATATGAATGTAGAGGAAAATATCGCTTTCGGTCTGCGTATTTCCAATAAAAGTGATGCCTATATAAGGGATAAGATCCGTTACGCCCTTAAGCTGGTAAACCTTGAAGGTTTTGAAAAAAGAAAACCCCGTTCTTTAAGCGGGGGACAGAGACAGAGAATTGCCATAGCCAGGGCTATCGTCAATGAACCCAGGCTTCTGCTTCTGGATGAACCCCTTGGCGCTCTGGATCTGAAACTGAGACAGGACATGCAATACGAACTGATCCGTCTTAAAGAGGAGCTGGGGATCACATTTGTCTATGTTACCCACGACCAGGATGAAGCTCTGACCATGTCCGATAAAATCGTGGTCATGAACCAGGGATACATTCAGCAGATGGGTACACCCGAAGATATTTACAATGAACCGGAAAATGCTTTTGTCGCAGATTTCATCGGGGACAGCAATATTCTTGACGGCATCATGATCGAGGACCGTCTTGTGGAGATTCTTGGCCACCGTTTTGAGTGTGTGGACGAAGGATTTGGAAATAATGTTCCGGTGGACGTGGTGATCCGGCCCGAGGACGTGGTAATCAAAGAATCCGGACAGGGCATGATGGAAGGAGAGGTGACATCCCTCCTTTTCCGGGGCGTACACTATGAGATGGATGTCATGGCCGGCGGATATGAATGGCTGGTCCACAGCACGGTTGGCGTAGCGGAAGGGACCAAGGTCAGTCTCTCTGTGATTCCTTTTAATATCCAGATTCTGCACAAACCGGAATCTGAAGATGAGATGGCTGTTGTGATGGAAGATCTCTAGAAAGGAGCCGGAATGAAAAGATCCTGCCTTGCCGCACCATATATGATTTGGGCGGCTGCTTTTATCCTGCTGCCTCTGGGCATGGTCATTTACTATGGCTGTACCGATGAGGCAGGCCATTTTACACTGGCCAATATCATGGCCATGGGGGACTGGGTCCATTACAGGGCTTTCACATCTTCTCTGCTTCTGGCCTTTTTGGCTACCCTGATCTGCCTGATCATTGCCTACCCTCTTGCCTGGTTTCTGAGCCAGAATTTTCAAAACAGCAGCAGCTTTGTTGTCATGCTTTTTATCCTGCCCATGTGGATTAATTTCCTCCTGAGGATTCTTTCCCTCCAGGTCATTTTATCCAAATCCGGTATTCTGAACGCATTTCTTGGATTTCTGGGTTTTCCGGCTCTCCGGATCATGTATACAAAGACGGCAATTCTGATCGGCATGGTTTATGATTATATTCCTTTCATGATCCTCCCCATCTACAATGCTCTGACCAAAATCGACGAGAGCGTGGTGGAAGCGGCCAGGGACCTGGGAGCTGACAGCAAAACCGTTTTCAGACGAATCATTTTCCCGCTCTCCCTTCCCGGGGTCATCAGCGGGATCATTATGGTTTTTATCCCCAATATTTCGGAATTTGCGGTGGCCGACATCCTGGGCGGTTCCAAGATCCTTCTTTTCGGCAACGTGATCGAACAGGAATTCAATGTGACCAGCAACTGGAATCTGGGTTCCGGCCTGTCTGTGGTCCTCATGCTCTTTGTATTGGCCAGCATGGCCATCATGAACCGCAGGGGTGACGCAGAGGAAGGAGGAGGAATGGCATTATGGTAAAAAAAAGAAGCCTCTTTGGCCGGATTTACATTCTTTTGATCTGCCTGCTCATGTATGCCCCCCTTTTTCTGCTGGTTGTCTGCTCCTTTAATGCATCCAAACAGCGTAGTATCTGGGGAGGATTTACTCTCCACTGGTATAGGGATATGTTTCGGGATGAAGAAGTCATCCGGGCTGTCGCCACTTCCATGACCCTGACTACGGGAGCTGCTCTTACGGCAGCAATTATCGGGACCATGGTCGCTCTGGCCATGACCGTTCTGAAAAAACATACAAAAGCCATGGTCAGCCTGACATCCAACATCCCCCTGCTCAATGCGGATATTGTGACAGGTATATCCATCATGCTGCTCTTTGCACATTTTCTTTCCCTGGGATACACCTCGGTCTTTATAGCCCATGTAACCCTTGGCCTTCCCTACGTTATCCTCAATGTCTCACCCCGGATCATGGGAATGGATAAAAATGTCTATGAAGCAGCCCTGGACCTTGGCGCAAGCTCGTCCTATGCTTTCAGGAAAGTAGTTTTGCCGGAAATCTTTCCGGGGATTGCCGCCGGTTTTTTCTACGCCTTTACTATTTCCATGGATGATTTTGTGGTTACTTATTTTTCAAAAGGACCCGGAATGAATACCATTTCCACCATGCTCTACCAGCAGCTCAGGAGAGGTATCAATCCGGAAATGTACGCTCTGTCCACCCTGCTTTTCCTGACCATCATCCTTCTTCTTGGACTTGCCAACCGCATTTCCCTGTCCGGAAAGGAGGCGGCCGGAACATGAAAAAAATCATACTCCTTTCCCTGTTGGTCCTCCTGTCAGTCACGGCTGCCGCAGGCTGTTCATCCGGTGGAAAAAAAACATCCGACAGGAGTCTGATCGTTTTTAATTACGGAGATTATATTGACCGGGATGTCCTCGACCTCTTCGAAAAAGAAACCGGAATCAAGGTAGAGTATGAGGAATACATTACCCCCGAAGATATGTATACCAAGTACAAATCCGGTGTCATTCCCTATGACGTAATCTGCACCTCCGACTATATGATCGAGAAAATGATCAAAGAAGGGCAGGTCATGGAACTGGAGTGGGACAAAATGGAGTACAAGGATAATCTGGACCCGGTCTACCTGGACTTCTGCAGGGAATTCGATCCCGGAAACAAACATGCCGCACCCTACCTTTTCGGAACGGTGGGCATACTCTATAATACCGACCAGGTCAAGGAAGAGGTAAAGAGCTGGGGAATCCTCTGGGATAAAAAATACAAAAAGGACATCATCATGGAAAACAGCATGAGGGATGCCTTCCTGGTACCTCTCAAGTGGAAGGGCTATTCTCTGAATACAAAAGACCCTGCCCTGCTCAGAGAAGCCCAGAAAATGCTCATCGATCAGAAACCCCTGGTAGGAGCCTATCTGGTAGATGAAAGCAGGGATACCATGATCGCAGGAGACGCCTCCCTGGCTGTGGTCTACTCAGGAGACGCAACAGAAGCCATGGAAGCCTCGGATCAGCTGGATTACGCCGTGCCGGAAGAAGGAACCAATATCTGGTTTGACTGCTGGTTTATTCCCAAAAGCTCAAAACACAGGGAAGAAGCCCGGCTCTTCATCGACTTTATGAACCGGGAAGACATCGCAGCCAAGAACTTTGAATATATATGGTACGGAACCCCCAACCGGGCTGTCTATGAAAACCTGGACCAGGAAACCAGACAGGACCCGACAATATTCCCGGATGAAGAAGTATTGAAGCGGTGCGAAGTCTATACCTACCTGGGAGAAGAGACAGAATCCTACTATTCCAGACTGTGGAAGGAGCTGAAAGCCTACTGACACAAAGGCGAATAAACAAACAGCAAACACACATAAAAAGCTCCTTATCCTTATAGGAAGAAAAGCCGACAAAGGAGATAAAAAATGGGACATCGGTTGACCATAACGGATATCAACAAGATGAAAGAAGAAATCTCACACCGAAAATCGGAGGTGAGACCGGAACTTCTCGAGAAACTCAAAACAGCCAGAGCCCAGGGCGACCTGAGCGAAAACTTTGAATACCATGCAGCCAAAAGAGAAAAAGCAAAAAATGACAGCCGGATCCGCTTTCTTGAGAAAATGATCCGAAATGCCGAAATCATAGAAGAAGATGTGCCGGAAGACAGCGCCGGAATCGGAAAAACCGTCACTTTTCTTGTAGAAGAAGATCAGGAAGAAGAACAATGCTCCATCGTGACCACCATGCTGTCCAACTCTCTTGAAAACAGGGTCAGCATAGAATCGCCCATGGGAAAAGCCCTGTCCGGCCACCATGTGGGCGACAGGGTATTCATCAAAGTTAACGACAGCTATGGCTATTATGTCGTGATCAGGAAAATTGAAAAGTTCAACGATGAGGATATTCCCATCAATGCTTATTGAGTGGGACAAAGGGGACGTTTCATATCGTCCCACATTGTTAAAACCGATACAATGTGGGACGATATGAAACGTCCCCTTTGTCCCACCCGGCAGGTTGACAAAAAAAGTAATTGACAAGGATTTTGAAAAGTGCTAATATAATCAAGTCGCCGCTTTGCGGTGATTCAATGTATGGAGAGGTGTCCGAGTGGTTTAAGGAGCTAG
>CADBME010000014.1 GCA_902795715.1 uncultured Lachnospiraceae bacterium
AAAAAGGCCTGCATTTCTGCAGGCGCTTCCTCGATTAATGCACTATTTGCCTTTTCTCCTTTTATCCCAACAGTTTGGGCATCCAGTTTTTCCATAGTAGCGGTTGTAAGGTTTTGTCATCCATTCATAGCCGCATTTTTTGCACTTCCAATGCACTTTTTCTCTATACGTCTTTCTAATCTTATTTGGATATACTCCATCTCTATCATTTTTCTCATAGTCCCAATCTTCCAGTAGCTCCGGGCATTCTGTTGCGAAGTCATTTTTTCCTTCGACTAACAGTCTCCCCGAGCACACTGGGCAATCACTTTTATTATTAACAAATTCTTTTATACTTGAT
Organism: uncultured Lachnospiraceae bacterium; assembly: GCA_902795715.1. Next base: position 341 of record CADBME010000014.1, read on the forward strand.
TTCCACGAATACCCACAATTATCGCATCTCCAATACACCTCTATTTCGCTATTAGGCGAAAAAAACTCCGGTCTTAAAAAACCATTCAATTCATAATCCCAACAATCTGCTTTGTTAGGTATCTGAGCAATGTTATTTTCCAACTTATGATATCCCAGTTTTTCAAAAATGCTTTCTTTATCCTTCTCAAAGCATATGTCTTTATTTAGTTTAATGCTGTATTTACATTCAATTAGTGTAAAAACATCTACCACCATCTGATCCATCGTGTTCAAAGCCTTGCTGCTACGAACATAGGTTAGCTCTCTATCTTTCAGTTGTGGACATAGCGGTTCACGAACCCTTAGTAAAGCAACTCCATTTCGTTTGCATTTTTCATCCTTTTCAAGATCCTTTTCTATACTGTTATGCCAGGCCTGCCCATCGTACTCAATACCAAGACTAAGCTCCGGGACAAAAATGTCTATTTCAGATGGCTTTATCCACTCTGGCTGATATCTATTAACCGCCTCAGGAAACATCTTCTGGACATAATATAACAATGTCATTTCAGGGACAGAAGATTGCCATCGTTTTGCACATTCTGGACAACCAAATCCTGCTGCTCTGCTATACACATAGGCTCTCCACTCATGCCCACAATATCTGCATTTCCAATGTGCTTTATATTCACTACCAGAACTGATTTCGGTATACTTTTTCCCCTCCACAATGTTCTTTTCCACATCCCAGTCGTCAATTAAATCTGGGTTTGTTGTTCCCAAGTCATTGACACCTTCAATTATTATCTTGTTTGCGCACACTGGACAGCCTGAGCCCTTTACTCGATTAGCAATGATAGCATCCCATTCATAAGAGCATACATGGCACTTCCAATGTGCCACCTGATTGCTTTGCGTTGTCCGTTTATCAGGAAAGAGCCCTCTTTTTCCATTTTCTTCGTAATCCCAGTCAAGTAACAATTCTTTATTCTCACTTGCTAGACTTCCATACTTCTCAATCAAACCATTTATTCTTGAGGTTTTTTGCTTTTCTATCGAACATGCTGGACACCCTCGTCCAGCTACTCTTTTATCTATCGTTGCTGACCATGATTCTCCGCAGACATGACATTTCCATGCAACTTTCTTCCCGCTTCTTTCTGTAAACTGATCAGGCTTAATACTGTTCGCATCATTCGTATCATAATCCCAATCTACTAATAATTCAGGATGTATCGTTGCAAAGTCGTTCTTACCTTTAATTGGCACTCTGCCTGAACATGCAGGGCATCCGATTCCTTGCAATAGAGTTTTAGGCTCCGGGCTCCATACATAACCACATTTTTTGCATCTCACTTCCATTCGAGTATGAGTACCGCTGTAACGTTGTAGTGGCAAAATTGATGGATTAATCCCATTCAATTCCCTTATGAATTCTTCATGTGTTTTTTTCTTAGCCATAGGTTACCTTTATGATGAATAGTGGAACAAAAGGATTGACATCAAAATATTCTGAGACACCTTTAATATATCATACAGATGTCGCCTTGTGACTAACTTGAGTAGTCGTCTCACAGACTCATAATGTAAATACTTGGTATGGGTAGCGTAATGTAGAAAACTTTATGTAAAATACAACAAAAGAGATTAATGAAATATATTTACAGTTAGGAATACTATGAAAAGAGCCGAGAGTACAATTCAATATGCAATAAAAGAAGAAGGCTTTTGTTATCACACAAAGAAATGCTGCCTAAGGAAAGGAAGTACTATTTCAAAGAATACACACCCCCTGCAAATTGTAGAGTCATTCAAAGATAGTCTTATTTCAAATAATTTAATAACCGATAAGGGATCACATTATGTGTGCAAACGCAACATTAAGACCGGTTTACTAATGGCTTATAATCTCCATCATGGACGCTTAATGAAAGAAGTGTCCAATGTTACAGTAACAATCAATGGAAAGGCTGGTGAAGATCAAGAGATAAAAGATTCTTTCTGGCTCCAGTCTACTCATTCCGCTGATGATGAGTTTTGGAAGAATATAGATAGGGATTGTTGTGTAATAACCAAAATAATGGAAGCAACCATAGATCCGTCCTTTTTCAAGAGAAGTAAAGATGATGGATTTTCGAGCATTGAGCAATTTGTCGCAGATGCGCTTGTTGTATCAGGGGAATTGCAGGAATACAGGCGAGGAATAGCAAACCCTACAAGAGAGTGTGATATCGTTGATGAATCTAAAAATAGGCAGATAGAAATAGTACGGTATTTAGACAATAAAGTTGATGATATCCGATACAAGCGAAAACCTGAGAGTGAAGAGCAAGCGCTATTATTTGAGTACATAGATATAGGATTTAATCTAGTTCCGGAGGGCGTTATAAAAAAATTTACTGAAATAGAATATACTGATAAGTACACCAAAGAGTTGGCAATATATATGATAGGCTCCATTGGTCAGGCTAGAAAGAAACTGGCGGTACTACAAAGCAATCTTGAGAAAACAAAAGATTTAATTAAGAACGATTATAAGAAGATACATTTTATAATACACGATCCATTGATATCAGAGAGTTTTTCTACTTTTTCTGATGGCAAACTTAAAACATATCCTGATAAAGAATGCCGTACTAACCCAGTCAAACACCGCTTGATAAATAACTACGAACTAAAGAAGGAAGCAAAATACTTTGTTGTTCGTAAAAATGTGTTTTCCGGAGATGAAGAGCTTTTGTGGATGACAGGAGAAGATATTATGGGTTTTGAGCTTATCAGCGATTAAACTATGTCATAGAAAAAGGCCTTATCCTCTGCGTTTGTGCACACGGCATTCGGCCTTTTTCTCATCATGCATTTCCTGTTGTTCCTGTAACAATCGGTGTATTACCTTCAATTTCCAAACTCGAAATCAATTGTATTAAATAATACATATTCTCCTGTATTATATTATTCCGCCAATGGGCTAAATATTTGGGACAGACATTATCCTTTTCCATAGTAATAAAGTCTTTTATCAGATTTACAAATATCGGAAAAACCGTTTGTTCAAAAACAGCTGTTTCATTTTTGAAAGATTCACTAAATCGTCCTTTGAGCAAATGACAAGTCGCATTGCTTGTTATTCGTTGTATTTCGTCAAACAATTCCCCGCTGATTTCATTGGATAATCTTCTGAGAATAAAATCAGTGTAGCACAGATACTTCTTCCCCTTAGTCTTTTCTGGACAAAAGAAATATGCAAGATTTCTCATATGAACCATGCGACTATCAACACACAAATTAATTACAAATTGATTATTCGATTGAAAACATGACGCCTGAATGTACATAGTAAATTCATATAAAATGTGTTCGAATGGATTTGTTTCAATAATACTGCTATCTGTATTCATTGCTCCCCCATTTCTGTTTCCCGTTCACGGTATCCCAAAAGAGATTGTTTGCTATTCTATATATCTTCTTTTAATATCTTTGCGTTTTCGCTGTCTGGATTAGGATTCCTGATTAAGTAATCGGCTTACTATAATACTATATACACGTAGTTTGATTGTTATTTCGCGATGAGCCTAATTCAAGAAAAGTTCACCATGCATCCCCTATCCCCTTATTATCTTTATCAGTTTATGCACATCTGTATATGGATTGCAGTTAACATCCGGGTGCAAGTGATTTTCTGCTTTATGATAATCTTCTAGCTTCTCGGCATTGGTAATGGCCTCATCCAGCTTCTCCTTCAGTAGTGGATACATATCAGAAGTCTTTTCATATTCAGGGTAATGCTTTCTCAATTCTCTGATTACGGCATCTGCATTAATATAGCTGCGTGTTGAGTACTCATAATGCAGTAAATACCATACTTCAAAGCTAGGATTGGAGACTATAAACTTCTCAACTCTATTCTTTGCCTCCAGCTGCTGTATTTCTTTGGCTTTAGTTTCCTTGTTATCAAGGTCAACTATCACGAATGCCATATCACCGGTTCTTACTTCCGCATCCTCAGCATCCCATCTTTTACGAATTGACTCCGCCAGTTTGGTCGGATCTGTTAGGTGCCCGGCCTTATGAAACTTGATGATATATGGACAATCGGGTGTCCGGAAGTGATCGAAATACTGTGCCTCTGTTTCATTTCTGCCTTCCGCAGTAATGATTATCATAGGCTTTTCTTTCCGGCTTGGCTTATTCCGTTTTTTTGACGAAAATGATCTACCTGGCTTGCTCATAACAGGTCCTCCGCATGAACATACGGTATCGCACCGTATCTGCCCTGAAGATACTTCTTGCGGATGTTTTCATCTTTCCTTACAGGCTTCTCAAAATCATCCAATGAATATAAATCGCTGGCACCGGTCTTCGGATTCTTCTCTGTGAAATAGATCTGATCTCTGCGGAATCTCTCTAGAGAAAGCTGCGAAGTATCATGTGTTGTAACTATAAGCTGTGCACCATTATTTCTGTTGCTTGAGAACAGGCTGATCAGATATGAAACCACGAATGGATGCATACTCCTATCTATTTCATCAATGAACAGAACCTTTCCTTTGTCCAGTGTTTCTTTAAGGAATGGACCATATAAGAACAGCATAGTTGTACCTAGTGATTCCTCTTGCAGGGATAGCTTGTATTTCTTCACATTGCCATCTTCATCTGTAACTGTGTGTTCAGTATTTACTTCCTGCCTTATTCCTACCGCCGGAAGGATCGGCTCATTGTTGATCATAATACGCGGCACATCAGGAGGTAGCTCATCGATCTTTCGATAACTATAATCAATATCTGAAATACTTATGTCTGCTGCCTTGAATAGCTCCTTAGTGAACTCTATATTCTCCCTGCTATTATTGTCATAATCTTTCATGTAGTATTCATATGCTCTGTTCTGCAGATCACCTACATTCATGAATGTATCTATGCCTTTG
>CADBME010000015.1 GCA_902795715.1 uncultured Lachnospiraceae bacterium
GCAACGCTGTCATTAAATAATTCTCTAAGAAACTTAGTATCCCTGATACCTTCACTGTTAATAAGCTCGAATACCTTCTTATCGTCATCATATATCATTGATAAATCCACTGATTGCGAAGTATTATCTGAAATATTCTTCAATGTTTCCTTTATTATGGATACTTCATCAAGATCCTGGAAGTTTATATCCAGCTTTTCTAGAAGTTTCATCATACCCTCTCCGTATTTATCTATGACATAACCTGAAAGACGTTGACTGCCGCCAATCTCAAGATCAATTATACATCCCGTCTGAAATTCTTGCTTTTGACTCAAAAAACGTTCCATAAGCAGATTGTATTTAATGGGATCCACATCTGTAATCCCCAGACAATATGCCACAAGGCTTCCCGGTATAGCTCCGCGGCCTGGGGACACAAGTATATCGTTTGCAGCAGCATAACTTACGAGATCCCATAATATAAGGTAAAACTCTGTCATCTCACATTTCTTGATAATCTCAAATTCACGGACTAGTCGAAGTCTTGTTTCATCTGTGATTGTATGATATTTCCTATGAAACCCTACGAGGCTTAATGTTTCAAGAAAATGCTTTTTACCATCTGAAACTGTGCCAGAGTGCAGATCCTGTAACCATAATTCCTGTAGTGATTCCAAAGGAGTATATTGCCCTGAGTTTAAGAAAAACTCATCATTTAATTCATCATAAACAGATTGTGTCATGTTGCCATCTCCTATGCTGCTTTATTACTGTTCTCACTCATTATTCTTTGAACATCCATCCATACTAACGTTGTTTTCTTAAGGAGTTCCGAAGCCATCCTATCGAGAAGATCTCTATGTTCTATAAAACTCGGGATTGTCATGATTCCCGACACTCTCTGCAGGCACAGCTCTTTGTCAAAATCATCAAAGACAACTGATCCCTTTATTTTCAGGAATATGCCGTTTATTATATTATTTTCTAGGGATGGTGCCTCTTTCTGCTCTACGAAGATCTTCACGTTTATACTATCTCTCAGATCTGTAATTCCAAATGTAACGAGGGATTTACCATTTCTGATATCTCTTCTCTCAAAATTAAAAACCCTCCCAGCTATTATTACCATTCCCGCCTCACTACGTATATCCTTTATAGATACGGCATTTCCTTCAAACGATCTTCCATGAATCAAACGCAAACCATCGTTCCTATTCTCTCTCCCATTTCCATCCATGGTTATTCCTCCATAATCTTCAACAAGTTATCTATATACTTTTCAGCATCAAATCTTTCAAAGCCAGAACAAAACCAAGGGCCATAAGACACATAATCTACAGGTTTTCCTGTTCTCTTTTGCAAATCATATATTATCCCGTGGGTTTCAGTTTCATCCAATTTGGTAAATATGAAACTAAAATCATATCTTTGTGAGATACAATCCGTTATCCCTATAAGATCACGTAGCTTTTCTGTCATAGAGATAACTAGTTTCACCTCTCGCGTATAGCCTTCAAAAGCACTATACAATCGATCAAAACAGCCAATCCATTCTTCACTTGCAAACCTATAGTAAGGAAGCGTATCAACCAAGATGTGTTCTAAATCAGGATTTTCATCAATGAATGATTTTATATCCTGTTTATCTTCAGATAAAAATATCCAATTAGTAAACGGGCATTCTAAAATCTTCGACATTTGCAGTATTTGCTCGGTACTATAAAATTTCCATGAATCAGCAGCGATAAGGCCTAAATGCTTAAAATAATATTTCTCGATGTCAATCGTATTGACAAGTGCAGAGGTTCTACCAGCACCGGAAGGACCTATAAAGAATGTTATTGTTGGTCCCGGAAGACTCGTCTCAGATTTACGAGCACACTTAAGATCATCAATCATTAGCGTCTTTATCTTCAATATAAGGTCTTTATCCTCACAATTCTTTGGAACATCCCCTTTAGCCCGTGAAATCAGATCTTTCGCGTATTTATCATCTATTTCATTATCAATAAGCAATTTGTGTATACTATTCAATCTTCCCATATTCTGATTTCCCTGAAAAACCTCAACATTTGCAGCCATAAGCTCCTCCCGTTTCTGATTTGATATCCACTTCATAAAATTTGACACTCATCTAAGTTATCCATGCCAAACTTCGCATTTGTATTCATAATCCGCCATATAATAACGGATATGCTCATTATTACTCTCGTTTAGAACCTTTAAAGCCGCACCATTTACCAGCGGATGGAAGCCTTTCTCCTTATCTGCAAGCATTATGCCATTTACTGATTCATATAAACCTGCAACTGTAAGCTTTTCATACCCCCTCGCTTCTGTCTGGCTGTTATTAATGATAAACCATTCATTCCCGGAGACAAGATCATACACATAATTTGAATAGAAAAAGATCTCTGAAACTATTCCGATCATTTTGTTCTTGAACTTCAATTCTATAACGCTGATCTCTGTACCGTTATACGTCCACAGATCTATTGCAGATTTCTTACCGGTGAAAATAGCGCTCTCTTCACTGACTCCGGTTTTAAACAGCCCTACCGGCAGCTGTCTGTAAACTTTATTATCCCCTACATCAACCGTCGAGGTAAGGATATTCTTTAAAACATTTCCCTTAGATAAAGCTTCTTCTATGGTATTCTCATCCTCTACCCTCTCTGTATTTCCTGCTTCTCCGTTTGGGATATTGTTATAAAATGTGCCTGCCTCTAAGAATTTCTTAAACTTGCTCGTTTCCTGTGCCAGTGCATCTGATAGTTCAAACCAGGCATACTGCTCATTAAACCTGATAGCTCTGTATAAGAACCTTGCCAAGTGTCCTTGTCCTTTTGTATTTTCATAGTCATAATGGATCCGGGGCGATACATCAAGCACTACTTTATGATCGATGTTTAGATCCAACATACATGCCCGTGTTGCAACAGCCCAGCCTTCAAAGGCATTTGCAGGAGTCTGCATATTATCATTTATAACCTTCGTCCCATTCATGACCAGCTTAATCTCATTATCATTTTCTTCAAAGATTAGATCACGCGGTTTTTTTACCGACCCCACGAATAACCGATTCATAACCTGATCACTTGTTGTATTGACATTTTTTTTATCATTCTTCACGTTTGACACCTTCCCTTCATATAGGATTTTATATTATTTAATCTGAGTAAAGTTATGCCCGGAAAACAAACTCAACCTCTTATACGATTGTCTTGTATTTGTCATATATTTCCTTTACGGCCGCTGCTATTTCCTCTCTTAACTCCGGCGGATCCAGGACTTCCACATTAGTCCCGTACTGTATCGCCCAGTAGAACATTGCCTGCCAGTTACATACAACACGCACCGTAAGCTGGCCGTCTTCATCATTTACGATCTTGATATCCTTGCCGAACCAGTCTATCACGTGATTGAGTGATTTTTCCCCGACTTTGAAACGGATCGGAACCGATTCTCCTCCGTACATATAAATATGCTCTGCGAGGTGTTTAGGGATGTTCAGACCGTTCTCCAGTCCCTTTACTTCCTTCATGGGTCTGATATCATCATCAAGCCTTATCTGTATTACTTCTGTTTACTTCTTCCAAACAGCCATTCACTTCCGATTCCTTAGCTGGAGATGATCCATTTCTTCACATTCTAAGAATAACAAAATCGGTGCACATATTAATGCACATTGACTCTCTTCAAACTTACCCAATATTTATGCCTTCATTATCCTCTGGACATCAGCATGTATTAATGTAGTTTTTTCCATCAGTTCTTCAGCCATTGTGTCAAGCAGCTTCCTGTTTGTTATAAGGATCTTCTTAACATCCATATAGTTTCTTTCCATGATCATTGCAATTGTACGATTCCTGTTTTCTCCAACAAATGTCGTCTCCGGATCTTCTATCCAATTCTGGAAACCATACGAACAGAAGTTATCTGCAATTTCACGTGCTCTTGAAAACGCATTATGAAGGTCATTGTTAGCTCCCAGATCCGGCTCTCCATATACAATTTCGGTAGCTGCCTTCCCGGCAAGCGAAGTTTTGATCATGTTTTCATAGTAATCAAAGGTTATTTCTTCATCTTCCTTTCTGCAATATCTTACAAATCCAAGAGTATCACCATCGGTCGGCCTTATTGAGACAATGTTAACGCTTCCCGGATCAAGTATCTCCGAGACAATGGCATGGCCTCCTTCGTGATATGCAGCCCTGCGGAGTGTA
>CADBME010000016.1 GCA_902795715.1 uncultured Lachnospiraceae bacterium
ATTACAGATTTTCTCACAAGCGTCGGTGTTTCTAATGGTTGAATTTTAATAGACCCCAATGTACCCACAATTTTCAATGATCTTTCATAATAACCGTTTGCCTCAACACCACTTGTTCTGATCGTTGCGGCGCAATCTGGATAATTTAAAACTGCGAAGCAATTATCTAACGAATCGTCGTTTTCATATCCTGAACTATGATGAAATGCATGTACACTACTTGGTTCACCCAATAATTGCATTATCATATCAAGGCTATGACAGCCGAGAAAAAACATCATTCCTCCGGGAAAATTCTTTAGCCATTTCTTTTTCTCTGCTTGATATTGTATGCTAAAAGATGCATCTATTGATGTTATTTTTCCAAGCTCACCATTATGAACGGCAGCCCTAGCATATTTCATAGCTGGATTCCATCTATACATATATCCCATATGTATTGTACGATCAATTTTTTCAGCATCTTGTAACAATGATTTAAATAAATCTATATTAACCCCACCCGGTTTATCTAGATGCACATACTTCCCTGCATTAATACACTTTTGAGCATCAGAAACACTTCTTAATTCGTAACCTTCACAAAGAACTGCTTCTATATCCTTTCTTGACAACAATTCTTCTTCAGTCAACCATTTTAGATTTGAATAAATCTCATGAGTTCCCAGTGTCTTTCTTACAGTATCATCAGGTTCACAAATCCCTATAATATCGAAAACATCTGGATATTTTCTCAATATCTCCATCGCAAAAATGCTGTGATCATGAGAAATTCCGAAATGAGCAATTCTAATCTTTCTCATAGAAATCCTCCGCTAATTGAGTTGAGTCCAATCCCATTCAACACCTATTGGGAATTCTTTTCCTGTTGCAAGCTGAAAATATACGGCTTCACATTCTTCTGGACTATGAACTTCACTTATCAAATCTGCTATATTTAGTCTTTCAGCCGACAATAATCTTAAAGCAGCTCTACAATCATCTTGCTGAGTCCACCATCCGTGTGAGGATTCGTAATGTGGCCTTGCCATTGTATGTGCTCCAATTATGGTTATCCCTGGGAAATGCACATCATTGTAAAAGTTTACCGTTGTCGGTACTCTAGTACATCCTAACAAAGCAACTCTCCCAAATCTTGCTGTACCCAGTAGTGCAGATGTGAGCGCTTCTGGATTTCCTGTTACCTCTATAACGCAATTTGCCCCGTCCCCCTCAGTTACTCTTTTAATCATATTCTGCAGTTCAGATTGATTGGGATCAAAACAATAATCTGCTCCTACTTGTAAAGCCAGCTTTCTCCGGCTTTCATGTCTTCCTACAGCAATAACTGGGGATGCCCCACCAATTCTGGCATATTGGACAGCAAATAATCCTAATAAGCCAAGTCCATAAACCAAACAACTTTCGCCTATTTCAAGATTTGTTTTCCTTATTCCTGCTAAGGAGAAGCTAGAAATAAAAACAAATGCTGCATCGGCAAGGGAAATATTATTATATGCTATTTTAACTACATTCTCTCTACTATATACGTTATATTGCTGATGCTTACCCCAGAGGCCTATGACCCTATCGCCTTTACGAAGATCAACTATTCCGTCTCCTACCTCTTCAACTATACCGCTTACGCTATAACCTAAAACACGAGGCCAAGGACGTACTTGTCCTCTTCCTCCACCACAGTTCGGATCACCAGTAATATTTGCCTTCTCTGTTCCTGCACTCAAAGCAGAATATTGTGTTTTCACCAGAACTTCACCAACCCCGACAGAAGGCTCATCAACATCAATCAGTTTGGCAACATTCGGCTCCACAAATGCAATTTGTTTCATGTTTATTGACCTCCGAGGCATCTAGTTTACTCTAAAAAAGTAATTATGTTTCTGCCTTCTCTCATTCCATCGATTATCTGTCTGGGGGCATATAGAGCATCGCCGACAGAAATTGTTTCTGCTATGTCTTGCATTTCGGTCATCAACGGATTATAGGATTTCAGGCCAAGACATATGACCCCAATATCAAAAGGAATGATGCCTTTATCTGTTACAAACGAATCATTCCCCACTTCTTTTAGTGTTGTATCTTTCATCTGACAGACATTTTTCTCACGCATAAGATTCCCGATACTTACTTTAGAAATCAGG
>CADBME010000017.1 GCA_902795715.1 uncultured Lachnospiraceae bacterium
AGCATAGGGGCGATAACCTTGCTGTAAGAGCATATTTTTTATCTTTTGTACCATAACTTCAATCCCCGATATCTTTTGATGCCAATTGTACCATAAAAACGCGGATTATGTCAGAGGGAGTCATGATTTACCATAAAACGGTATTTTTTTTGCGCGAAAGAAATAATAACCCCTTCCTCCAGGACATCGGGCAGGTCAGAATTCACCGGAACTCCCCGGATCCAGGTACCATTTGTCGACCCCAGGTCTTTGATTCTCCAGGTGTTTTTCTTTCCCTGCAGTATCACGGCGTGTTGTCTGCTGATTGTCTTATCAATCAGGACCATTTGATTTAAAACCGGATCACTTCCTATATAAAAAGGCAGTTCTCTCACCAGAGTAAGGCTTCCGTCTTCCATGGATCTCAGGACCGGACAATTCCGCTTAATTTTACTTAATATGACTGTTCCATCATTTTCCGGAGATGATGTAAGGTCTTCTTCACTGTCAGAAAAAGACTCCTTAAAGGGTACAAAGGGCATGGCAAACTCTGTCTCTCCGGGATTTCCTATTTCTATTCTGTCTTCTTCTATCAGATTCTCATCCTCTTCTTTCCCCTTCCTTGAGCTTAAAAACAGAATCAGCTTAAGAGTCAGAAATAAACCTGTGAGTAAAGCAGAAAGCAGGCAAGCTGAAAGCACCAGGATTCCCGTACGGGTAAGTCCCTGTTCCCATCCATAAAAGGCCAGTATCCCTGATGAAAGTGAAAAACCTGTAAAAAGGACCGCTAGAAGAAGAATCCGCAGGATTGGAAAAAAAGACCTTTTTGACTTGGGGAATTCTTCCGAAAGCTCTTCCGGACTTCTTAAATCACCTCTCATATTCCTATTATTCTGTTCATCCTCAATATGAACCCTATCTGTCTCCGGGTTTTTTTCCCTATGATTGACGGACAAAAGCTCAGACGGATGCTGGGAAAAGAATTCTCCGTATCTGTCCGGATTGCTTTCCTCCCTCCTCTCCTTTTCCAGAGAAAACTCTTCTATATATTCTTTCAATACTTCCCCGGAAAAACCCTGTTTTCTCACAATCCAAAAAATCTGATAGACAAAGTGAACGGCCTCCTGATCATCATAATCCAGCTTGGCAAGCAAAAAAGAAAGAAAGTCTTCAAGTTCTTCCTGAACAGACCGGTTATGGGAAATACCATAGAGCCAGAATAGTTTGCTTCCGTTGCTGTAGACATAGGAAGGCTCAAAACAAATAAAATCCGGCTCAAGCAGATATTCTTCAATCTCCTCCATCATGCGCAGCAATTCCCGAATGGTATTCTTGCACTGGGAAAATGAAAAGGCATGCTCAGCTGCGCAGTCTTCCAGACTTCTCTTTCCTGTCACGTCATAATATACTTCTGACTGGTTGTCCTTTTCCCTGATCTGGACCGGAAGAAGGACCGATATCCGATTGTCCCGGATAATCCTGTATTCCACGGTATAAAAATACTCCCCGACATCAGAAGCTATGACACAATAAGTCTTCAGACCTTCCTGTACTATTTTTGGCATATCCTCTCCTTTTTCTGATTTATACTCACTAACCTTTTAAATACCAGACGGATCTTAGTGGTATTACCCTATTTCACTGCACAGCCTTTCCTCAAAGCTTCCTGCCAGTCATCCACAACCGCTGTCTGCGAGCAGGAAAAGTGCCAGCCCTGTCTTCCCAAATAATGGACAGCCCCCTTCACAGGAAGATGAAAATACATCTTTTCTCTGACCTGAACCTTTCCATTTCTGATAGAGGCAGAGGAAGAAGAAGCCCTGACCAGAAGAAAACTGCCGGACATTTTCCGTCTTATGCCGGTCCTTGCATTCTTCAGGCATTTACTGTCCGCCTGGGAATTCTTAAGATAATCCTGATCCCGGTCCAGCAAATCTTTCACCTGATAAGTCCCTGTTGCTGATTGGCTCCCGGTTTTCCAGCTGGCAGCGGATTCCACCGCTGTCTGCATAGCCCCACTTTTTGCGGCAGCCATATCGATCATAAAAAGCTGAAAAAAAAGAAGTCCGGCTGTGAGAAAAAAGAGGATGGGCACAATGACTGACGTCTCCACTGTAATCATCCCCCGGCAATCCCGGAAATCCAAAGGAAATATGCTTCTCTTTTTCTTCATTTTATTTTCCTCCACATCGGGAACACTTTCTCATCCCCTTAACCTGACTATAGGGTACAGCCCGAATGCTTCTCTTTAATCCGCTGCAGGAAAGGGAAGAATGATAATGGTCTCCACTGACCGTAAGGTAAACCTGCCTGGGCAGACGGCCCTTTCGAATACACCGGGCACAGGGCTTTAAGGAAGAATATTTGATAATTCCTGCAATCTCTGTCGGATTGCTTATGGTCAGACAAATATAGGAGCAGTCAGGGCGCCTATGATAGACCGTTCCATGTCTGGCAACATAAACAACCTGATCCTTCTTCTCCAAAGTCATTCCATGCTCTGTGTATCCTGAATAGATTCTCTGGCTCAGGAGGATTCTCTTCCCGATTGAAAAACGGTCAGCCATGGGCAGGGGAATCCGCAGTCGGTAGGAAGCCTTTAGCTCCAGAGTCTCTCTATCCACCGAAGACTCAGTCAAAGTCAGCCGGATTCCTCCCTGACCTCCCTCGACAAAACTGTTGCAGAGAGATCCCCCATCATAGACGGAATCAAAAATACTCTTTGGCCGATTCCCGGATCCTCCATCTTCTACTCCATAATAAACAAGCGCCTTTTCTTTTGCGCACAAACGCAGTGTCTGAGAAGCGCTGTAATAAATTTCTCCTTCAATAAAAAGCAGCTGGCCGATTCCAATCAGGCAGCATACTGCACACAAAAAAACCGGTGTGAGCAATGCCGCTTCCACTGTAGCTGAACCTTCTTTTGAGGCAGGCAAAGCCGGTCTTCTCCTGTCCCGGTCTCTTTTACCCCTCTTCATCCCCAGGCTGGAGACAGGAACAGATGCTCCGGAAGGTATCGGAATGAACCGCTTGCTTCCCTTTACCTGGAGGTACTTATACACAATCAAACCAATGAACAAAAATACTGTCAATCCGAGTGACTCCAAAAGCATCTGTTCCCACCCCCACCCATGCAGGCTGATTTCACTAATACAGGTTGACTTCACTAATACAGGTTGACTTTATCCATGCAAACGGGTTTTATCCATTGCAAGTTAATTCATCTACCGCAGACTGCTTTCAATAAGTGTTTACTTTAGTCATGTTCAGTCTCATCTCCGTCCCCGTAAGCAGATTAAGACCGGGAATGGCGGGAAACCATTTCCTGCTCCTCAAGTCCGCTTCCCACCGGAAAGAAAAGAGACTGTTTTTCATGGTGAAATCCTTTTCAGACAATCTTACATTCATCTGCATGACATCCATCATCCGCCCACACCGAATCCGGCTCATCCCCTCCGACATCAGAAAATACTTCAGATAATCCCCATAGGATATATCCCCGGATGGTCCGTCAGGCACACTTCTGTTCCGAAGAATCATTGCCAGGTTATCATAATTCACCTGCCAGCTTCCATGCGATGGGATAATAGCAACCTTTTTCCCGGCCAAAAGCCTTCTCATGTCAATCAGGGTCTGTCCGTAAGCCGCTGCTCCGATCAGATAAAGACGTCCGGCTTCCGGATTACCGGACAGGCCATCCTGACCGGCTGCCTCTAAGGCAATCCATCCTGCTTCACTCCATAAGTCCCCCTCTGTCCGGGCATAAGAATAGTTGACCAAAAACCTCAGATGGAAAATTCGAGCGAAAGTTCTTCTCAGGTTTTCGATATCCGAAGCCTTTCCGTTGATTATATATTCCATCTCATATTTGAGAGCTTTGCTCTCCCGACCGGATTCTTCTTTTGTCCCACCGGCTTTTTTTTCACTCATAAGCCTGATTCCAGCGGTCTTTACGGAAGTTCCTGCAAGGTGACCGGAATATGAAGCAGGCTTTCCGGAAACTTCCCGGTCAAAAGAATGGAAATGTTCTTCCAAATAGGCCATGATATAGCTTTCTTTCCCAAACATATTCCGGTCCTCTTTGGCCATCTGCTCTTTTGGGAATAAGTTGGCAATCGTATAGATATGGTTGAAAGCGCCGGACATAATCTGATCCTTCCCCGGCCCTGACCCAAGTCCCTTATTCCCTGCCGATGGCAGGTCAGAAAGATCTGCCTGCAAATAAGATAAAGCCCGGCCCGACGGCAGACAGGCCAAAAGAATGTCTGAGTCCTGGTAGATATCCATGCTTTCCTTTATGGATTTCCACTGAATTGCCCGGGCAGAAGGTTCAGCAGAGAGTTCATCTGACGAAAGGGATGCAGGCTCATCATCCCTGGCATTAACCAGCTCCGAAGCAAAGTTGTCGGATGCTTTCTCTGCCTGCCCATAGGAATCGTACATTTTCTGAACTCTGTCCATCCAATCTTCATCCCAAGAGTTCCGGTACTTCATCCACTCCCGTATCTCATGCTTGAGGATCTTTCCCTCCCTGTCCGGTGCGGCATCAATTCCCTTCACTGACAGAGATTGACAATAAAAGCCAAAGAAGGATGACTCGTGGAAATACTTTTCCAGAGAATCAATTCCATCCTGGCGGATCTGTCTTTTCTCCCGGGGATCAAGAAAGAAAAGATGATACTGTTCAAATAAGGGCCTGTCATAATTGGCCAGAACATTTTCTGCAGCCACTTGCAGTGCATCATCACACAAAGCCCCTATCATGTATTCCCTTACCCCTTCAATCATGACAAAGCAGGTAGACATCAGCAACAGGAAGACGAGAGACAGAAAAACAGTAATCTGCCCGCTGTCGGGATTGTCACTGAATGGCTGACGCATTTTGCTCAATTGTCGCAAATATAGAAGCGACCACGCCTTTAATGTTGGCTTGGAACAGGGCTACTAACCCAATCAAAACAACTATGATCAAAATCACTTCAACAACGCCCATTCCCTCTTCCGACTGAAGAATGCTAAAACATTTTCCCTCTTTGATTTCTCCGAATTTCTGCAAAAACATATTATACATTTCTTCTCCTTCCATAGATTTCTTTTAAAAGCGATAAAAATTCATCAAAGCCGGAAACATGATGAGAATCATGGTTGCCGCCAGAAGAACAATCATTGGAAAAAGCAGCCGGGTCCTGGCTTCCTCTCCTTCCGTCCTGGCCTTGTCAATACGGTCTGTGAAAGCCTGTCCTTCTTCCTTCTCCATCATGATCATAGCTTCCTTTTGTCCCTTGGTCATACATTGTGTCAGAATAAGAGCCAGTTTTCGGTAACCGGCAAAAGAATAAGTGCCGGCCCACTCTCTCAGGGCTTCTTTGCTGCTGACCCCATCATGCATCCTATTTTCCATAACCAGGATTCTATCAAAAGCCACTCTTCTTTCCGGCACGATTCTCCCTTCCCTGTAAGCCTGACTGATTCTCGTCACGGAAGAAGGAAAGGACAATCCTGCACTCATAAAAAGGGCGAAAAGATGGACAATAATTGAAAAATCTGCCTCGGTCTCCTTCTGTCTTTCCATAACCTTGTTTTTTAACGAATAATGCCTGAAAAATGGAAGGACAGCCACAATTAGAAAGAGAGCAATCCATCCGGAAGGAATCCCTCCATGACCCGGTCTTCTCACACGGACCCCTCCCAGAGAGGAGGGGAAGGTGAATTCCGCAAGGCTTCTGGAATCTTTCTCCTGCTTTGTCAGGACATCTGCAGCCTTTTCCAGATCCGTTTTTCTTTCTGTCTCCGGGCTAAGGACTATAACAGGAAAAGTTTTTGTTTCCCTCAAGTTCCCATAAGCAGCCGTCACACTGATCTGTGTAGAGAGGCTGCCCATTTCCAAACCTCTGCCTTTCTTGCCGATTGTTCCATTAAGATTAATTATATTCGAATCTTCCGGTTGATAGGACAAGGAAAAAGGGAAGCCACTGAGTCTTTCCGGAAAGTAAAGGGGTTTCCTGACTTGGGTCAGAGACTGATTTTCTCCGGCCATGCTTCTCTCCAGTTTTTTAAAAAAGGCTTTAAAGATATCTTCCACTTCCTCCTTGCTGATATCCTGTTCTCCCAGGTTCAGCAGATATTCCTTCTCCTTTCCATCCTGCTCCAGGATCAGGGGAATTTCTCTGCTCCCCCTTCCAAAGCCTTCCCTTTTCAAGGTGATGGATTCCGGTTTATGGAAGCCGGCAGCCAGGCTTGCGGCCAAAACCAACAGGAAAAGGGCGCCTGCAATCAGGACAATCGCCGCCTGATCCCGAACAAACCGGTCACTCTCCTGGTTTCGCACTTCTTCCGTCATCACCTGCTTTTGGTCCATCATTTTTTGAATGCATTTCCTATAGTCCGCAAGAAGCTTCCAGTTCCGCCATTTCCTCATAATCCCTCCACTTTCAGAATCTCTTTCATTCTGTAATCTTTCTTTTTCATCTCATCAGCCTGCAGCGCTTCATGATATTTTCAGTCCAATAGTAAGTAAGAAGCAAAACCAGCAGTAGAATAGTCATAAGGACACGCCCGGGAATCGTGTCATACAAGGCTGTCGTATAGGAGGAGCCGGTGAGATTCAGATAAAGCAGCATGATCAGGGGCATCAGGAGCATGATATTTTTTTCAAACTGAATCCCGCTGAGACAGACCTGGATTTCATCTTCGGCTTCCATCCGGGTCTGAAGATGGGCTGAAGTATTCTTAAGAATCTCCACCATGTTTCCCCCGGTATTCCTGGCAATCTCCAAAACAGCCGAAAACTCATAGATGTCTTCGACCTTTGTTTCCCTGGCAAAATAAAAAAAGAGTTCTTCCACTCTGATATTTAATTCGATTCCCCGGCAGATCTCATCAAGGCAGAACAGGATGGGATGTCTTCCCTGTCCGTAAAAGTCTTTTAATTCAAGTAAAGCTGTTTTACAGGCATTCTCCAGAGAAAAGCCTGCCTGCATGGACGTGGTCAGGGACCGCAGCATTTCACGAAAGCCGTCCAGGTATTGCTTTCTTTTCCTTTGTCTCAGCCATTTTTCGGATTCAAGAAACCATGGAACCAGCAAAAGCTGAAGAGGGACCATCCATCTAAGGTCCCTGTAACAAAGCCAGGACAGAAAGAGAAGCAGTGTCTCACCTGTCATCAGGATAATTCCGCTTATTTTCCAGCCTTCTGAAGGCCTCCATCGCTTTTTCATAGTCATCAAGTATCCCCTCTGATTTCAACTTTCCTTTATGGAAAAGGCTTCCGACAGACCGCAGTCTCTTACTACCACTTTTCTTTTCTTTCATCTCCAGCTCATCTCTTTTAAAAAGAGAATTAAAGATGTAGGAATCATCCGTGAAACCGCTTAATTCGACGATCTCCATCAATCTCCTTTTCCCGTCCGCTTCCCGGGCCAGATGGATCAGAATGTCGATGGCAGAGGCAATCAGCCCCTGCACAGCACGAAGCGGCATATCGACTCCCATCAGAACCATGGTTTCCAGCCGCCTGACGGCATCCCGGCATGAATTAGCATGAATGGTGCTAAAAGACCCGTTATGTCCGGTGGACAGGGCCTGGAGCATAGTCATGGCCTCTGCGCCACGAACCTCGCCGACCACCACTCTATCCGGACGCATCCGCAGACTGGAACGTACCAGATCAATCATGGACACCTCGTTCATACCTTCGGAATTAGCTTCCCTGGTCTCAAGGCGAACCAGATTATCCACATGAAAGAGCTGTAATTCAGCGGAATCTTCTATAGTGATAATTCTTTCTCCAGAGCCGATGTATTCCCCTAGAGCATTCAGCAAAGAAGATTTGCCGCTGTTGGTGGCCCCTGAAATCAAAATGGAGTACCTTCCCCGAACCAGACAGGAGAGGACCGGAGCCAGCTCCGGGGGGAATTCGCCATTGTCTATCAGTTTTTCCATGGTCATGCCCCCTTTCTGGAACTTGCGGATGGTCACAACCGGTCCGCAAAGAGATACCGGCGGGAGCACGATGTGTACCCGGGAACCATCCGGTAGTCTGCTGTCAGCAACTGGTCTTGATTCATTCACGATTCGGTTGGTTGGAGCCACAATCTGGTCAACCAGCCTCCTCACTTCTTCCTCACCGGAAAAAGCATCCTCCGTTCGGATGATAACTCCGTTCCTTTCAATAAAAATCTTTTCCGGACCGATTATCATAATTTCCGTTACCCGGTCATCTCTCAGATATTTCTCAATCAGTCCGAATCGCCGTATGGAATCAAAGGTATCCTGCCTGAGTTCTCCCAGAGAACCAAGAGACTCATATTGTGCTTTCCCCAGCTGCAAGACGGCCTGGTCAATCTCCCGGTAGACATCCTCATCGGTCATATGGTTCTTTCGTCCAATGCGGTCAAGGACTTCAAGCCGCATCTCTTCTCTGGAATGTAGATCCATAAACGCTATCTCCTCACAGATGATTATCCTCTTCTGTCATCCCTGGCTAGACATTAGCACATTTTCCATATTTTGTCTACTATTATTTTCCATATTTATTATATTTTCCCACTATAACCATTTATTCCTATTAAAAATACAAGCTATCGACTCCAATGTCGATAGCTTGCATTTTTTGTTTTTTAGCCCTCTATAACATTTTCCTGAAACTTCTCACCCTTCCGGAATTTGCTCCGGATAGTACTCCCTTATCTCTCCGCGATAGTCAATTGTGTCACTGGTGAGGGCCTGTTTCAATCGGCCACACAGGGCATGCTGGCGATCCCTCTCGACAGAATCCAGCAGGAGGATGGAGTCAAAGAGTTCAAAAATTGCCGGATTGGCAATCATGCCGTTCCCGATTCCCAGGA
>CADBME010000018.1 GCA_902795715.1 uncultured Lachnospiraceae bacterium
ACCAGGATACCGGTGAGTGGCTCTGTCTGGAACTGATCGGCAAAAATATGACATTTGCACAGGAAAAGATAA
This sequence comes from uncultured Lachnospiraceae bacterium, assembly GCA_902795715.1. Next base: position 73 of record CADBME010000018.1, read on the forward strand.
TAAGCATTCATGCCACTGTGGCGGAAAGTCTCGAAATTCGCCTGTCCTTTAGAAAATACAATATCCGCATTTTCGACCATATCCGCAACCTCTGCCGGCATCTCCGGAACCCAGCTTCCGCCTATATTACTTCCGTTTCCTACCACCTTAACCATCTTGTCCAGGCCAATCTGAACCGCATCTTCTACAGTTGCATCGTTGACCGCTTCCTGGCCTTTTACGACAACGGATATCCGGATATCCGGATATTTCCTTAAGATTTCTTCCATCAGGAGCATATCGAGAACAACTTCACCGCAATTATCGGTAAAGAATACCAGGTTTCCTCCTTTGGCAAGATCTCCCTTAAATTTCTCAAAAGTATCCCTGTCAAAGTCCAGATCCTTAGCCGATGCAAGCAAGTCTCTGAGGTCCTTTTCATTGACATTGGCTATTGCGGAAAAGTCAATATAATTACCGGCCAAAGCCAGCTGCATGGCATAGAGGATGGGATCCTCGGCCTGTCGAATATCTTTTCTGAAATCATCGGCTTCATGCATCATCAGTTCATTGTAATGATGTTTGATTTCTCCATACTCATCTTTCTGTCCGAACATCTCATATCGAACCTGGTCAATATCTCTGGTCAGAACGGGAATAGCCGTAGTTTTTGATGCATTTCCCATGATAGAAAAAACCTTCTGCATAAAATCTACTTTCTCCCAGTTGGATGCATTTTCAGGATATTTATTGGCATATTTATTGATAACACACATTACGCACTCCGGCCTCAGCCGGGGAACAGACTGAATGGTTTCTACTAATGATTTCATTTTTCCTCTTATCCTTTATAAAGCATATCTGCCAGTCTTTTATTAGCCATAAATTCTTCTACGGAGATACCGCAGTCTCCGATATCTCTGGGATTCTTAACACCCTTTTTTGCATCGTTATGATAATCAGACCCTCCGGAGATAAATAGGCGGTCTCCCCAGTACTGGATGACGGCTTTCTCAATCTCATCTTTGGTCATGGTACCAAAATAGCTGGTCTTATCATAGGTATAGGAGGCTTCAATACCGTCCAGTCCGGCTTCAATCAGCTTCTCGATATAAACAGACCGGGTGATGATCTTTCCCTGGAAGGTTACAGGCTCCGTTACGAGGAAGGGATGAGCCATGATGACATAGCCGCCGGTCCGGTGTGCTTCTTTGATAACAGAGATGGCATCGGGCTTTTCTCTCTTGATAATCATATCCCTGGCCTCTTTTACATAGAGCTTGGCATCACTCCAGGAATCGAAATAGCCCTTTCTTGCCATCAGTTCAAAGAGCATCTTCTTCTGGACCTGCTCTTCGGGCACCGGATGACCATCATTGTCCAGAACCTCCTGCCAGTCAATCGGCATTCCTCTTTCTGTTAAAGCAGCCGCCAGCTTCTTATAACTGTTCACTTTGCTATTGATGGTAAATTCGTCCAGCTCCTTAAAGAAAGGATCATCCCAGTCACAGCCAAAACAGACCAGATGAGTATCATCAATCCAGGTTTCACAGGACACCTCTATACCCAGCATCAGATCAATGCCCAGATCGTTCTTGGCCCATTCCTGAATATCCCTCTCCACACCATCAATCACTACAGTCTTTGGAGGAACCACATCATGATCGGTAATGGCACAGATTTTCATTCCTCTTTCTTTTGCATGGAGGACAAATTCCACAGGTGTATCATTTCCATCTGAACGGTTGGTATGACCGTGTAAATCTACTTCATGTTTTGCTAACATTGTCTTTTCCCCCTTCCAATACCTTTTTCAATATGGAATTATGTAGTCTTATATGGAATCATGCAGCCGCTGCCCAATAAAATCAGCGACTGCATGGAATTATTAACAATCATAGAGATCCTCAATTATTATTCAAATGAATCTTTCAGACCGGAGAAGACTGCCAGATGTTTCTTGATCACATCCTTGACAGCCTCAAATACCTTGGTATCAAAGGGAATCGGAGCCAGTTTCTCACCGGATTCCACCAGAGCTTTTGTGGTATCAAGGTAAGCATTTTTCACAACGGTAGAGATGTTTACTTTTCTTCCTCCCAGAGCAATCAGTTTGGCAAAGGTCTCTGCTGACAGTCCCGATCCTCCATGGATAACAATCGGAGTATCGTCTTTTCCAAGTTTCTCAACCAGGTCAAAATCAAGCTTGGGAACTCCCTTATAGACGCCATGAGCAGTTCCTATGGCAGGTGCCACAACATCGATATCCGATCCCTTGATGAACTCTACGGTCTCATCATAGCCGGCCTTTATCTCATCCGATGCCACGATCTCTTCTTCAACACCTTTTATGACACCAATTTCACCTTCGATAGCGACGCCTCTCTCATGAGCATAGTCTGCAACTTCCTTTGTTCTGGCAATATTTTCCTCCAGGGGCAGATGGGAAAAGTCCATCATAACAGCATCCCAACCGGCATCTACACAGGCCTTGCCAAGCTCGGTCTTGCGGCAGTGGTCCAGGTGAAGGGCTACGGTAATTCCGGCATCCTTTCTTACTGCATCCACCAGGGCAAATAATTTATCAGCTCCAAAATGCTCTACGGTTCCTGCCGAAGTCTGTATAATCAGATTGACACCCAGCTCTTTAGCTGCCTGAACTGCTGCATCTGCTGTGAGATAGTTTACGATATTTACTGCGCCTACTGCAATACCTTTTTGATCCGCATCATTGATTACCTTCATAAATCTGTTGTTTTTCATAATTCTTTCCTCCTTATGACATTGCTCCAGATGATTCTTTAATATTTTTTTGATAAACATTTAGAAAAAGGGTGATAAAACCCTTACTTGTTTGTAGTGTATCATACTTGTATATACATGTCAACATATTTTTTACATTTTTATATAATAAATGGCAGATATCCGATGATCTCATCAAACATCTGCCACTTAAACTATATTTTTAAACTCCCGGCTGGATTTGCTTTGTGCAAGCTAATAATAAATGTCTCTCTTCAGAAAAAACTATCTGTATCTGAAAACTACTATTTTATTACAAGAGATTTCCTGAGAATCCTGATCATAGCTTCCCGATCCATTTTGAAAGGATAGGTTTTCATTTTTCCGGCATTATTTATCATGTCATCAGCTATCTTTATTAAATCCTCTTCTGAAATATACTCCGGTCCCAGAAGCTCTTTCATAAAGGAATCAAAAGCAGCAAGATCCTCAAATCCCAGAAGACTTAATATGCATTCCACATCCTCAGGCTTGTTTTTGGCATATTCCTCCATATAGGCTGCCTCAAAAACTCCACAGGCTCTTCCGTGAGCCACATTGTAGCCCAAAGTAAGAGGATAGCTTAAGGCATGGGGCAGAGAAGTTGCCGTCTGGGCTATAGCCATTCCCGCCACAGTGGAGGTAAGCATAAAGGTCTGGAAGGCATCTTCATCACATTCCTTTTCGCCTTTTAGATAAGGAATCAGTCCTGACCAGAGTTTCAGAGCATATTCGGAAAACATATGATTATATACATTAGCATTGGTATGAAGCCGGGACTCTATGCTGTGGGCGAGGGAATCCACAGCAGTATTGATTATTAGTTTTTTGCTTGCAAAGGCCAGATATTTTCCGTCCACCAGAGCCAGGTCCGGATTTACATTATGACTCATACTTCCCTTTTTATTGATGGCCGGTCTGGTAAGAACCGCATTAGGCGTCACTTCTGAGCCGGTACCGCAGGTTGTAGGAACTGCTGCAAAAGGAAGAGGTTTCAAATCCTTTTTGCTATAAAGACATTCCATTGTTTCTTCGGGATTACCGGCCATAACAGCAACTGCTTTTGCTGCATCAAGAGGGGAACCCCCACCGATTCCGATGACAAAATCCACCTTTTCCCGGACTCCGATTTCCGCGGCTCTGGCTACAGTATCGACAGAGGGATTTTCTTCGACCTCATTGAATATGATATAGGGGATGGATGCTTCTTCAAGAACCGATGTAACATCAGCCAGAGAGCCATTCGCTGCCGCAGAATGATGTCCTGTAACAATGATTGCCCTCGTCCCGAGGGATGTCAGTTCTTTTGCATGATTCTTTACACATTCTTTCTCAATAAAAACATTTGTGGGAGCATAAAACCTCATGAAATAATCCTCCTTGCCTTTTTCTTCTCTCTTTTTCTTATTCCGACCTTGTTCTTATGATAAATTTATAGGTTTTCCAATTAATAATTCTTATAAATCTAACTTCATCAGTATTTCCTTTTCTATGGTTCTAAGGACCCCATTTTCATCGTTTGTCCATTCGGTTATATGATTGGAAACTTTTTTCACTTCTTCGTGGCCATTCTTCATACACCAGGAATTATCCGTGACCGTCATCATAGGCAGATCGTTGGGAAAATCCCCGAAAACCATAATTTGATCCGGATGAAGATTCATTTTCCTGCACAGAGCCCGAATTCCGACCCCTTTATCCCCCTTTTTCGGGGATACATCAAGCCAGTTATCTCCGGCATCCGCAACAGAAAACTGATTCATCAGGTTCTTCAATTTAGGAAAACTGTTTTCCTGAACGCCAAAAGTATCAATATTAGAAACCTTGGTAAAGGGTTCCGTGCCAATCAGGTCTTCCAATCTGTCGACGCAGCTTATATTCTCAAAAAACTCAAGCAGGGTCTTCCTGTATTTCTCTGCAGGAGCTTCATAATATACCGTATGAATTCCACACAGACAGGAGTGGATTCCCGGCACCTCCCGAACCTTTTTCATCACAAAACGCAGCTCATCTTCTTCAAAAGCGCTGCAGTGAATCAATTCACCCTGATGCATCACCACACATCCGTTAGAGCAAACGAAACTCATACCATCTGAATCAGGCTCAAACTGCCGGTATAATCTAGCGTAGGCTCTCCCACTGACAGGCACAAAGATAATATTTTTCTCTTTCAATCTTTCAATCATATCATGAAGGTCTTCCGGAAGTCGTTTTTGACTATCCAGTAATGTACCATCAAGATCCGAAGCAATCATTTTTATCATGAAATATCTCCCGGAATAATCAGAAATCAATCTCTTTATCCGTCAATAACTCTCGCGGAATAATTCACAATTATGCAGACATATCGTGAAAACTGACCTTTTGACCCTGATATCATAACACACTAATATATACATATCAATGATGAGCGTATGAAGACAAAACAAGAACAGAAGCATTGACAAATGCCAATGCTTCCTTCTCTCTATGATTATTTTGATTTATTTAACATATTCTTTAACAGACTCGGCAATCCCCTTAGCATCCAGTTTATAGTAAGCAAGAAGCTCCTGATAATTGCTGCTGGTTGTCGCATAAATATTAGGAATACCAAGACGTTTCACTGTCACACCTTCCATATCGGAAAGAAGTTCGGTTACCATGGAACCCATACCACCATTAATATAGTGTTCTTCCACAGTGACCACCTTGCCTGTAACGGCTGCAGATTTCCGGATCAGGTCTTCATCCAGTGGAAGAACTGTTGGAAGCCCTATAATCCTGGCATTGATACCGGCTTCTTCAAGAATCTTGTTGGCATCAAGGACATCCTTGGTACAGGACCCGGTGCTGATAATCGTAACATCATCGCCATCCTTGATCACATTACCTTTACCGATAACAAAGGGCTTTCTCTCGAAAAGAACCGGAATCTTGGGATTACCTATCCTCATATAAACCGGACCATCAAAGTCGATCATAGCCTTGCAGGCTTCCTCGATCTCCACCGGATCCTGGGGAGCAAGAATGGTCATGCCCGGAATTAATCTCATCAATCCGAAGTCATCCAGACTCTGATGGGTTACTCCAAGGTCTGAATAAGTGATACCACAATTTCTTCCGACCAGTTTTACATTCTGTTTCATGTATCCCATGTCATTTCTGACCATCTCATAGGGACGACAGGTTACAAAGGGGGCAATGGCACAGAATACAGGAATCTTTCCTGTTGTTGCCATACCGGAAGCCATGCCGACAGCTCCCTGCTCCATAATACCGCACTCAAAGTATCTCTCCGGAAACTGATCAATAAAATCAGCAAATCCTGAACTCTTTCCACTGTCTGCAGAGAATACAACCACATCTTTATTATCTTTTGCGATTTCGGTAATCGCTTTACCAAATGTTTTCCTCGGATCCATTAATTCGCCGATCATTATGCCAGTTCCTCCTCTTCTTTCTCAAGTGTGCTTACCAGGTCTGCCATCTCCTTTTCTGCCTGATCCAGTAATTCTTCCGTAGCATTCCAAAAATGGAATCCGGCTTTGTTTTCTCCGAAAGATAATCCTTTCGCTTTTACGGTATCACATAAGATCATAGTCGGTTTTCCTTTTTCTTCAGGAATGGAATCGAGAGCATCAAGAATCTGGTTCATATCATTTCCATCAAAATACTTTACAGCCCATCCGAAAGCTTTGAATTTCTCATCAATGGGTCTCATATCCATTACTTTCGTAACGTCGCCACTGATCTGCAGTCCGTTATTATCCACAAATACAACCAGATTATCAAGTCCGAATTTGGCTGCAGCTGCTGCTGCCTCCCAGTTGGATCCTTCAGGAAGTTCTCCATCACCGGTAATAGCATATACCTTGTAGTCTTTGCCATCCAGTTTTCCTGCCATGGCCATGCCATTGGCTATAGACATACCATGTCCTAAAGCGCCGGTGTTTGCTTCCACTCCCGGTAATTTATGCATATCCGGATGTCCCGGAATCTTTGCTGCAAGCTTTCCGTAAGTATCCAGAACAGATTTATCAAAGAAACCTCTCTCAGCCAGAACTGCATACTGGGCAAGACATTTATGACCTGCCGAAAGAAGAAAACGATCACGATCCTCCATTTTTGGATTCTCCGGGTCCACATTCATCTTATCAAAATACAAGGCAGTCACAATATCCAGGGAGGATAAAGCTCCACCCACATGCCCATGTCCACCGGCACGCACCATCCGGAGCAGGTTCTGTCTGCATTTTGCGGCTTGAAGATTCAAGTTTGCAACACGTTTTTTTTCTGCCATTTTTTTAATACCTCTCTTTTTCGCTGTCGGAATATAAGAATATTTTATAAAATTATTATTTATCTTTCTGTTTTTATAACAAGAAACATAAACTACATTGTACATGTATATACATGTGCTCATAAAAAACATCCCTTTCAATGAAAATCAATGAAAGGGATGTTTGGAAATAGAATCAGAGCTTCTATTCTTATTTCTGTCCATTAGCTGCGTTCATGAATCTTCTCTGATAGCTGATAACCTGATTGGTTGATGTAAATCTTGCCAGGTAGTTTGGCTCTGCAGTGATAACAACCTTCTTATTCATATCTACAAACTCAGGCTCTGCAAGCAGCTTATCGATATCCGGATAGTTGTAAGGTCCTTCCATGGAACATACGATCAGACGGGTATCCTTTAAGTTGCTGTTCTTGAGTACACGGAGATTGTGACGCATTCCGTCAAGACCATCACGTCCCTGTTCATCTTCAAAGTGGCGATACTTGATAATATCCTTACCAAACTTGAGAACTTCTGCCAGAGGCATATCCTTATCTGCTTCTGTGTAGTAGTCATTGGCGATAAAATAATCTCTTAAGCTTTCAAGAGCTTTTGTATCGTTGGAAACCTCAAACTGATCTACAAACTTCTTAATGTTAGTAGACTGTACCAGACGATGTCTCAGGAAAGTATTGATAAAGTAAGGTCTTGCCTGAAGAGCCATCAGAGTCTGGAAAGGCTCAAACATAAGCGTGAAGTTCACACGATAGCCAAGCTGCTGAAGCTTTAAAGCGATATTATGTCCACGCAGTGCATTTGCTGTGCCAACCTGGTCATATCTTGCATCGAGTTTCTTATTTCCTTCAAGAAGCTGACCTACATTCTCAGGAGTAACAGCACCTGTGTGCGGAACCTTTACAACCAGGCGATACTTGGAGAACATTTCCTCAAATTTCTGAACCTCTTCTACGATCTTATTGAAGTCAGGCTCAAAGGGATTGTTGAGCTCAACACTGATATCGCAGCCGGGTCCCAAAATCCTTGCAATCTCTCCCATAACCTC
>CADBME010000019.1 GCA_902795715.1 uncultured Lachnospiraceae bacterium
TATTGTCATGAAGGGAAACTATCCTTCGATTCCTGCCTGTCTTATTGTCTTTTATTTAGAGAAAAATGCACAAAAAAGACTCAGATATCGAAAATAACGAAAATAGATTCAAGGAAAAACTAACAAATAAGGAAATTAAACGAAAATTAACTTGCTTTTTAAACAAAACAGAAGCTGCAGTAGATCCGAAAACACCAATTCGGGATTCCAGAGTCAAAGAGCTGTTCAAAAAACAGACAAAAAATATTATTGGGTCAGTTTACATGGAAGACCTGAATAACGGGGCAGAGTATGTAAGTAATCTGATTCGGGAGAAAGTGGAAGCCGGTGCGCGGATCATTATCCTTACAGCAGCTGTTCTTCGCAAGAAGTTAAAGCTTGACAGACAGTCTGCCCATAAGATTCTTGCAGTGGTAGGATCCGTGAATCCCGTTGCCAGACGATAGCTGGATTATCTCTGGCTTTCCCAGCCGGTCTATAATGTCATGCTGCATACAGAAGAATTTTTAAAGGGAAAACTCCGAGTAAACTGGAGATTGAACGGGTTGTTTGTGATATATTATCCAATATCAACGATTATGATGTGTTCAGCATTACAAGCGACGGAATTGATCCGGATAAGAAACTGGATCTTGCCCGGTTTTCGTCGAATCTGGGTATAACCATTGATGAGATCAGCGATATGATCAACGATGCCTTTGCCGAAGTAACTTATCGACTGCTTAAAAGAGAACCGGAGATTGGCGGGCTCTATACCAGTGGTGGAGACATTACTACAGCAGTATGCAGACGAATCAAGGCTCCGGGTATTGAATTGACGGATGAGGTGATTCCCCTGGCAGCCTGTGGTAAGCTTCTTGGGGGAGATTTTCCGGGCAAATGGATTGTGACAAAGGGAGGTATGACCGGCAATCAGGATGCGATCAGCCTCTGTGTTGGAAAACTGAAAGTAAATATGAATCTGTAAACTGTATTTAATTTATATCTATTATTCTGCTTAAGGAGGAAAATATGAAGCCTATCATTGTGATACCGACAGGGGATCCGGCCGGTATAGGACCGGAGATTACTGCCAAAGCTCTGATGGATAAGTCAGTTTATGATGCCGCAATATGTATTGCCATCGGTGATATTAAGATTATGGAAAAGGCTCTGAAGATTGTGGGCAGTCCCATGCAGTTAAACATCATTGAGGAGCCGGGACAAGCTCTGGATGATCCCGCCAGGATGAATTTTATCCATATCAATAATATCGATCTTGACCGGTTTGAATACGGGAAAGTGAATCCCATGTGCGGAAAAGCCGCCTTTGAATATATACAAAAAGCCATCGAACTGGCCAATGATAAAAAGGCTGATGCGGTAACCACAACAACAATCAATAAAGAAGCCTTGAAAAAAGCCGGAGTTCCCTATATCGGTCATACTGAGATTTTCGGTGCCCTTACCGGTTCTGACGATCCCCTTACCATGTTCGAAGTGCACGGTATGAGAATCTTTTTCCTTTCCAGGCATGTTTCTTTGCGGGATGCCTGTGACATGGTTACAAAAGACCGTATCGTAGACTATGCAAAACGAAGCCTTAAAGTTCTGGAAAAGCTGGGAGTAAGAGACGGACAGATGGCAGTTGCCGGATTGAATCCCCATATCGGAGAAAACGGACTTCTGGGCATGGAAGAGTTAAAGGAAGTGATCCCGGCTGTTAAAGAACTGCAGGCCCAGGGCTATCCTGTTGTTGGCCCGATCGGAGCAGATTCCGTTTTCCATCAGGCAAAAAACGGGAGATGGAACAGTGTGCTGTCACTCTATCACGACCAGGGACATATCGCGGCAAAAACTCTCGATTTTGACCGTACTGTATCCATCACGGGCGGCATGCCTATTCTTCGCACTTCCGTTGACCATGGAACAGCTTTTGATATTGCCGGGAAGGGTATTGCAGATGCAACCAACCTGATCGAAGCAATCAGAGTCGGAGCAAAATATGCCCCATTTTTCAATCAATAGTGGTATAATCGAAAAAGAGGAAATTCATCATTTTTGAGACTTAAACTCCCTCCTCGGCAGGCGGGAGATAGTAGTCGGTCTGATTGAAGTTTTTTCAGAAACTGTAATTTCACGAGGAAGGACAGCTATGCAGGAAAGAAGAAGAAGGATTGTTGACCAAGTATTAGAGCGGGGCAAGATTAGCGTTGAAGAGCTCAGCCGGATGTTTGACTGCTCTCTTGTAACCATCCGCAGTGACTTAAAGGCACTTCAGGACCAAGGGAAAATAATGCGCTCCAGGGGGTATGCCCTGAGGACTGATTTTGCCTCTTTTCAGAACAATCAAAAGAATATCCTGCATAAAGGTCAGAGGGAAACGGGTTTTGTTGAGAATATTTCTGATACAAACTTAAAACGACGCAAAGCCGGTGTATATAAAGACGCTGAAAAGAAGCAGAGAATCGCTCAGCTTGCTTACAGCATGATTGACGACAATGATATGATCATCATTGATGAATCATCGACAACTTTCTACCTGACCAGAGTCTGTCCCTTTGATGATGTCGATACGATCATTACCGATGACTCCATCGGGCAGAAATATATCGACATGGCTGATAAGCGTGGAATATCCTTAAAGATTGCGGAATAGAAAGGATATGGGAATGATTACAGTTGTAGCAGATTTTTTAACACAAAAGCACAGGGGAATCCTGAGGGAAGCAGCCGAAAAAAACGGACACGAGATAGAATTTTATGATAAACCGGAAGAAGCGGCATCACATTTGCAGGAAACAGAGATTTTGTTTTCCAAAGACATCTCTCTGATTTCACATGCTCCCCTGCTCAAATGGAACTGCACGCCCAATGCCGGAGTGGAAGATTACTGTAAACCGGGTGCAATGCCGGATGACCTTCTCCTCAGCAATTCCTCAGGTGCCTATGGGGTCACCATCTCCGA
>CADBME010000020.1 GCA_902795715.1 uncultured Lachnospiraceae bacterium
ATACCCATCCGCAAAGAGCTTAAGAATGCGGTCAGGGAACTGGAGGGTCTGCCCTACAAGACTGCTTCCGGAGTCATGAAAGTATTTATGAAGTATTAAAAACAGGAAAAAGAGTAAAAAGAAAGCCGTCCCGCCGCAAGAAATGCCTGGTCTAAGTAAGGCATTCTCTTTCCGGTGGAACGGCTGTTTTTTGTGGATTCTTGTAAGGCCTACTCCTGGCCTTTATCACAATATGCTGTGATCATAACCTTGACTACTTCCTCGATGGAAGGCTGTCTGGGATTCTCCGGCATGCCCGTATCTGTCATGGCGTTTTTGGCCAGAGCCAGGGCGTCATCCGGATTGAAGGCCGTATCCGACAATTTGGGAATCTTGATCCGTTTCTCCATCTCTTCAATGTAGAGGATGGCGGCAAGAGCGGCCTGGTCTGTGGTCAGCTCGGCGATGTTGAAGCCGAAAGCCTGAGCCACATCGGCGTAGCGATCTGCACAGTGGGTCATGTTAAAGCGCATGACATAGGGAAGCATGATGGCATTTGCCACACCGTGGGGAGTGTCATAGAAACCGCCAAGCTGATGGGCGATGGCATGTACCATGCCCAGTCCGGCATTGGAGAAGGCCAGTCCGCCCATGTACTGGGCCCAGCACATCTGGGTTCTGGCTTCCATATCATGACCGTTTTCCACGGCTCTGACCAGGTACTGCCCGATCAGGCGGATGGACTCAAGAGCTATACCGTCTGTAAAAGGACATCTGGATTTGGCAACGTAAGCCTCGATGGAGTGGGTCAGGGCGTCCATGCCGGTTGCGGCTGTCAGGGATGGGGGCATGTCCACCATCATGGCAGGATCGTTGATGGCCAGGTAGGCAAGGGAATTACTGTCTACGCACAGCATCTTGCTCCGGCGCACTTCATCCGTAATGACAAAAGCTCTGGTTACTTCCGAGCCGGTACCGGCTGTTGTATTAACGGCAATCAGAGGCTGTCCTTTTTTCTCCGACAGCTCAAGGCCGTTGTAATCTTCCACGGTGCCGCCGTTGGTCACAAGAATGCTGACACCCTTAGCCACATCGATGGGGGAGCCGCCGCCGACGCCGATTACAAAATCACATGCCTCACTGTCATAAATGGCCTTTGCTTCATTTACGATCGATACAGTAGGATTCGGTTTTACTTTTGAATATAAAGCGTAGGGTATGGATGCCTGGTCTAAAACATCGGTCACCATCTTTAAGGTTCCGATTTTCAAAAGGCCGGGATCCGTAACAACAAGTGCTTTTGTTCCCCCAAAACTCTCCACATGACGGGGAATCTCATTGATGCATCCTTCGCCGATTATGGTATGGACCGGCTGATATAATTCTTTAAAAGCCAAAGCAATATCCTCCTCTGGTACTAATCATTTTAATGGTTCAGCAGATTTCATTCTTTGTCTCTTTAAATCCGGGTTTGCTATTACTATAACAGATTTCCCCTGTTTTGTATTCTTTAATTCATGGTCCATTATTGTAAAATTCGGAACTGTTTATGACCTTTTTCTAGACATTTATTTTCAGGAAGCAGATCACAGAAGTCTTCTTTATATTTATACAGGATTTAATAATGTTTTTGTAATACTGACCCGGAATGTATGATAAAATAATAATGAAGTTATGAAATTTACTATATAAATAGAAAGGTATTGAGGGGAAGATGAATATTGCCAAGATGTTGACTGCATTTGATGATTTGCTCTATACCTGGCTCCTGATCTACATGCTGGCCGGGGCCGGAATCTATTTTTCAATCCGTACAGGTTTTGTCCAGATCCGGAGTTTCAGAGATGCTTTGAAATGTATGCTGGAAAAGAAAGATGATGACAAAGGAGTATCTTCTTTTCAGGCGCTGATGATTGCCACAGCTTCCCGTGTGGGAACAGGGAATATGGCCGGTGTGGCAACGGCCATCATAACAGGGGGACCGGGCGCAGCCCTGTGGATGTGGATCATGGCTGTTCTGGGGTCAGCTTCTGCTTTTATAGAGAGTACCCTGGCCCAGATTTATAAGAAAAAAGAGGGAGACAGTTTTAAAGGGGGACCGGCTTATTATATTGAGAGAGCCCTGAATGCCAGGTGGCTGGGGATTATCTTTGCCATTTCCCTAATAGCTACTTTCGCCTTTGGCTTCAACGGTCTCCAGGCCTATAACATTGTTTCTTCCTTTGAAGTCTATGGTGATAAGGTGGATCTGGGCACGGTCACCATTATAATCGGTGTTGTGCTCGCTGCCCTGTCTCTGTATATGTTTTTTGCAGGTGACGTTATCGGAAAGGTATCCTCGGTTCTGGTTCCCATTATGGCAGGCCTCTACATAGCGGTTGGCCTTTTCAGCATTGTAACCAACCTGCACAGAATGCCTCAAGTATTTAATATCATTGTGAAGGATGCATTTAATTTCCGGTCTATTTTCGGAGGATTTACCGGATCCTGCATGGTTCTGGGAATCAAACGAGGCCTCTTTTCCAATGAGGCCGGTATGGGATCTGCCCCCAATGCCAGTGCTTCTGCCAGTGTTTCCCACCCGGCAAAGCAGGGCCTGGCCCAGATTATTTCCGTCTATATTGACACACTTTTGATCTGCTCTACGACGGTTTTCCTCATCCTTCTGACCGGATCCTGGGATGGAACCAAGTATAATGGAATTCCCCTCCTGCAGCAGTGCGTCAGCAAGGTCATTGGCCCCATAGGGATCCATTTCGTCACACTGATCGTCTACTTATTTGC
>CADBME010000021.1 GCA_902795715.1 uncultured Lachnospiraceae bacterium
ATGGACCAGTTTCCGAATATGAGGGCGGCGATGGCAAGATAGCCGTAGCCCAGATATATGCCCGGTGAAAAGTTGGCTGAGATAGAGTATGCGAAGCTCATTCCTCCTATGGCGGAGAGGAATCCGGAGATCATGACGGCTATGGTTCTCACTTTATTCACGTCTATACCAGCTGCGTCGGCTGCGTGTGGGTTGTCCCCGCAGGCTCTAAGATGCATGCCGTAGCGGGAACAGTACATGATATACCAGGCAATAATGGCAATCAGGACGATCATAATCTCAAATGGATAAAGATTACTGAAGAAGGCTCCAAGTACCGGTATCCTGCTCAGAACCGGAATGCTGAATCGGGTGCTGGTACCAAGAATCAGCTTGTCTGATTTTTCTCCGAATACAGTTTCATTGATTCTTTTTACGGCAAAGCTTGTCATGGCTATGGCCAGAATATTGACAACAATACCGCTGATTACCTGATTAGCTTTAAACTTTATGCACAGAAGGACGTGTACCAGGGAATACAGCATACCGCCAAGGGCTGCTGCCACAAATGCCACATAAAAGGGCAGGGGTGATCCTGGAGATACATTTTTCATGATGAGAACCGCCGCTATGGCACCTGTAAAGGCTCCGAATCCCTGAAGTCCTTCAATAGCCAGGTTGGTTATACCGCTTTTCTCACTGTAGATTCCCCCGATGGCCATAATAAACATGGGCAGGGCAAAGGCCAGTCCGTCTATAATTATAGTATCGATCATCTGTCTTCTCCCTCCTTATTCACGGCTTCCTCTTTCTTTTTTCCCTTAATTTCTGCCAGCGTCTTCTCTTTTATTGGGTTCATTTCTGCCGCTCTCTCCGAAGATATCCTGTCGACATACATACGAATAAATTCGGAACAGGCTGAGAACATCAGGATAATGGCAATAATCAGATCGGCAATCTCGATATTGACCCCCTGCTGGGAACTCATATATATAGCCCCCTTGGATATCATGGTAATAAGGAAAGAAGCAAATATGCATCCAATCGGATGAGTTCCTCCAAGGAGAGCTACGGCTATGGCATTAAAGCCCATGCTTGGTACAACTCCGGGCCGTATAGTAGCTAAATGACCGCAAAAATAGGATACCCCTGCAAGGCCGGAAAGAATACCGGATAAAGTCATGGTCAGTAAAACATTCTTCTGTATACTGATCCCTGCGTATCTGGCGGCATTGGGGCTGAGGCCTGTCGCTTTAATCTCATATCCCATGGTGGTCTTTTCCAGTATAAAATACATCAGTAATGCCATCAAAATGGCAAGGGGAAAGGCAAGGGGGAGATTAAACTTCAAATCCCACATACGGATATCAGTGATCGTCCATCTTGCAGCATCAGTGATGGGATTGCTCTGCCTTGATATGGGGTTTACAAAGAATGTATTGATGAAAAAAGTGATAATATACATGAAAATATAGTTCAACATGATCGAAGATACTACTTCATTCACATTAAACCGGTATTTGAGCCAACCGATCAGGGCTCCGATCACTGCTCCCACCAGGGCTCCGATCAGTATGATCAAAGGTTTGGCGGCAGGCGCCGGCAGTGGGGACATTCCCACGGTGATACTTGCGATAAAACCGGACATCATCATGATTCCCGACACACCGATATTAAAAAGACCTCCTTTTAAGGCCACGGCAACAGCCAGGGATGCAAAGATCATTGGTGTCAGAGCATCCAGAAAGCTCAAAAAATCGGTAAACATATTCTGTCGGCCGGCGTAAGATGCCCTGGGGAAAAGCCCCGATCCCTGCAAAAGATTCTGATAGGATGCAATCGGATTACTTCCGATCAGAAAAAGGATAATCATTCCCGCGATAAGGCTGACCACTATGGCAAAGAGGGAGATTCGAAGCATCTGCAGCTTTTCCCCGCCCAGGAGCCTGGTCATTATTTTTTTCATGATCCGGCGCCCCCTTCCTGGTCTTTTACACCCATCATATATCTGCCGATTTCATCAACCGACAGCTGGGATGCTTTTGCAATCCGGTTGATGCTGCCGTCATAAATGACACCGATCGTATCCGCGCAATTCATGACCTCATCGAGTTCCAGGGAAACCAGCAGGACTGCTGCCCCCCTGTCGCGCTCTTCAATAATCTGTCTGTGAATATTGGAAATAGCACCTACATCAAGGCCTCTGGTCGGCTGCATGAAGATGATCAGTTTCCTGTTAAGGTCGATCTCCCTGGCAATAATAGCTTTCTGCTGATTACCTCCGGACATGGAGTTTACCAATGTGTCATTTCCCTTGCTGCTTCGTATATCATATTCCTGAATCAGCCGAGTCCCGTGCCTCTCAAAGGCCTTATTATCCATGATCATGTGATGGGAAAATGCAGCATCATAATATTTCTTCAAGGCCAGATTATTTTTCAGATTATATCCCATAACAAGGCCCACTCCATGCCGGTCTTCGGGAATATAGGCAATACCTTCCTCAATCCGGTCCCGGATAGACATCCTTGTTATATCCTTACCATTCAGGGATATAGTCCCTTTCCTGCATGGAATCAGGCCTGCAATAGCATCAACCAGTTCATTCTGACCATTACCGGAAACCCCGGCAAGAGCAAATATTTCACCGGAGCGAACCTGGAAGGAAGCATTTTTTACCGCTTCCAGACCATCGTGATTCAAAACCGTCAGATCTTTTACCTCCAGGACGGGCTCACCCGGCTGGGCTTCTTTTTTATCTACGGTAAATGCTATCTCCCGTCCAACCATCATCCGGGCCATATCGGCTGTGGATGTCTCTTTCACATTTTCCACAGAAATAAGCTTTCCCCGATTTAAGATGGCACACCGGTCGGCAACTGCCTTTATCTCTTCCAGCTTATGAGTAATAATGATAATCGTTTTTCCGTCGTCCCTCAGACCCCGGATAATTTCGAGCAGAAAACGTATTTCCTGGGGGGTGAGGACTGCCGTCGGCTCATCAAAAATCAGGATCTCGGCATCCCGGTAGAGCATCTTGAGTATCTCCACCCTCTGCCTGGCCGAGACACTCAAATCACTGATCACAGCTTTAGGATCCACCTTCAAACCGTAGCGTTCGGATAATTCTCCGATATCTTTATTGGCCTCTTTGATATTCACATAAGGGAGAAATCCCAGAATTTTTGTCATGGGCTCCATGCCCAAAACGATATTTTCAGTCACCGTATAATCAGAAACCAGCTTAAAATGCTGGTGGACCATACCGATTCCAAGTCGGGTCGCCTTTCTCGGCGAAGTAATATTCACTTTTTTCCCCCGGATATAGATTTCTCCCTCATCCGGTTCATACATACCGAAGAGGACACTCATGATGGTGGATTTACCCGCCCCATTCTCACCAAGCAGAGCATATATCTCACCCTTTTTTATCTGCAGTGTAACATCATCATTTGCAATAATGCCGGGAAATCGCTTGGTAATATGCTTCATTTCTATAATATATTCGGTCTCTGACATCTTTCTCTCCAAAAACAAGAGGCGGCAAACTCTTTAAAGTCCGCCGCCTGAAGCATGTGCGCATTCTATCTTATTCGGCATCGATTCCTGTGAAATTATCCGGTGTCATGCCGTTAGAACTGTCAGCCGGGATGATCTTTCCATCCTTGATCAGCTGATAAGCCTTATCAATCTTCTCCTTTGTTCCGGCATCAATCTGGCATCTGCCTTCTTCGCTGACGTAGCTTACGGAATCTGTATCTACTCCAAGCAGATAATTGCCGCCCTTAAAGCTGCCATCGGCAATAGATTCAAGGACTCTCTTGTCATTCATCCTCATACATTTGAGCGCTGAAGTCAGAACAATATTCTCGTTTCCATTCACTCCCAGATCATACTGGTCCGTGTCGCAGCCGATAACAAAATCTTTGGCTTTACTTTCCTTAACTGCTGTAAAGACACCGTTTCCGGAGGCACCGGCCGCTACATAAATCACATCACAACCCTTTTTGATCAGAGCCTCACCGACAATCTTTCCATTAGCCTCATCGGAAAAAGACCCGACATAATTGCCGCCTACCTTGGCCCCTGTTACATCCGTTCCGGCATAGGAGGGAAGTTCTACAATCTCAACCCCTGTATTATAATGTTTATTGGCATAATTCACGCCGGACATAAAACCATACTGATAGCTCACATTAGTCGGATAAGCGATTCCGTTCACAATAGCAACCTTTTTTGTCTGGCTTGACAGAGCTGCGGCCAAGCCTGCCAGGAAGCCGCCTTCCCCTTCTTTATAGGTCATAGCGTTGATATTCTCCACCTCAACGGCATTTCCCTCCGCATCCGCGGGAAAAGTATCAACAAGAAGGAAATACTTATCCGGGTTATCCTCAGCCACAGTAACAATTCCGGCAAACTGGAAACCATCACACACAATGACATCGTAATCGGCAACAATCTCCTCCACGGCCTTAATGCATGCCGCCGGGTCTCCCGTCTTTTCCAGAACAGGTGTTACCTGGGCTCCCTCATGGTCCTTTATGAAATCCTGGATACCATTATAATTATCCTGATTAAATGAACCATCGTCCACTCCGGACAGCGAAGTTACAATAGCAATCTTAAGACCATCCCCTGACGAAGAAGCCGTATTGGCATCAGAACCACCTGAACCACCACATCCGGCAAGAACTCCTGTGATAAGTGCCAGTGACAGCAGGAGCGAAACTATTTTTCTCTTCATACATATCCTCCAATCCTCATTATCCGGCTGCTTACACCAGGACAGCAAATATTTTGTTTTCCGGGCATAAATACAATGTCTCAGAACAAAGTGCAAGCAGTAATAAATGTTAAAAAAATTATATCATTTATAGTCCGACATGGTCAAGAACCTCAGGAAATAACCTGAGATTGTCAGTCAGGTGATTTGCCTTTCGAATCAGGGTTCCAGCCCGGCAAATTCCCCTTTTGAACCGCCGTCATCATCCTCTTTTTTACATCCGGAGCATGATGATTTATTTCCCTGATCAGGTTTCTGACATAAGTCCTCTCCGTACTTTTTTCAAATGGACATGGATTTTCAACCACCGGCAGATGGTAGCGCCGACAAAAACCTGTTACTTCTTCCGATGGCACATAAAGCAGGGGACGGATCACGTGGACCTCATTGTCTTCATAGCAGGTCACCGGCTCAAATGTCGAAAACCTGCCCTCATAAATCAGAGACATCATCATGGTCTCCACCACATCATCTCTGTTATGGGCATAAGCAATCCGGTTGCAGGACAGGTCTTTCACTTTTGTCATGAAAGCCCCTTTCCGCAATCTGGCGCACAAAGAGCAATCCCCCTCCCTGATCATTTGGTTGATCGAAGTCTTTACTATATGATAGTTCACCTCCAGATTCCTGCACAAATCGCTCACACCAGACAAATCAAAGTCCCGGTAGCCCAGATCCACCGTAATCGCTTCAATCTCAAAGGATGCCGGATAAAAACGACGTAATCCCGCAAGAGCATAGAGCAGGCTAAGGGAATCCTTCCCTCCGGAAATACCGACCGCAACCCGGTCTCCGGAAATAATCATATCATAATCAGCTAAAGCCCTTCGAACATAGCTGTATAGCTTTTGTAATCTCATAAGTCTTCTCTTAATTATAATATTTATAATGATTATATTATGTAAAGGTCAATTATTCATGATTATGCGAGCATATCGTGAAAATCGACCTTTTGACCCCGATATCATTATATTATGATGTTTTCTTTTTCTTTATCTTAAGACTTTTCAGATACTCTTTTTGCTCCGGCCTGATCCGATAACTCTCGACGGCCTTCTGAATAGCCTTATTATGTGTCCATACATCCAGCTTCTCTTTTTCAATATAAGGAAGGACAGCCTCATACTGCTTGGCCAGTGCCGTCGCAAAATACCAGGCAATCATCATGTTAATATAATACTCCTCTGACCTGATCCCTGCTACCATCTCAGGATATGCCAGATCAAAATCTTCATCAAGAAAATGTTGCATCAACATCCCAATAGCAAAGCGAATAGTAAACACTCTATCTGAAGACAGCCACAATCTGACCTGATCAAGCAGATCCCGACGATGCTTCTTGAAGATTTTGGGAGACAACTGATCACAAGTAGCCCAGTTATCCACCAAGGGCAAAAAAGCATTCACTCTCTCCATGCAGACAGCATAATCCTTGATCTCAGAAATAATAAAGGCGTGAAGCTGATTTTCATCAAAATACTCATGGGGAAGGTCTTGCAA